>WFMN01000096.1 GCA_015489095.1 Mariprofundaceae bacterium
GATGGATACCGGCCTGCGCCGGTATGACGCGTTCCTTTGAGCCTTTGTGTCTTGGTGGTTCAAACATCTTTTCACCGCAGAGACGCGGAGGAAATGGCGACCTAGCCGTCATTCCGGCCTCCGAGCCGGAATCCATTGGGGGGGGGCAGCGGTGTCGATGGATACCGGCCTGCGCCGGTATGACGGAGTGGGCGGCACTGCCATCAATGGGCATCATTTTCCCGTTGCCACAGGTAGTAGATGAGCGGGATGATGAACAGTGTGAGGATGGTGGCGGCCAGCGTTCCGAAGGCCATCGAGACACCGAGGCCACCGAAGACCGGGTCGCTGATCATCACCGAGGTGCCCACAATGACCGCCAGCGCCGTGAGCAGAATGGGGCGGGCGCGGACGGCGCCGGCCTCCAGTACCGACTCCTTCACCGAGTAGCCGCGCTTGCGGTAATCAATAATAAAATCAATTAACAACACCGAGTTGCGCACCACAATGCCCGCCAGTGCGATCATGCCGATCATCGAGGTGGCGGTGAATGGCTGACCGGTGATCCAATGGCCGGGAAAGATACCGATCATGGTGAGCGCGGTGGGTGCCATCACCAGAATCGGCAGGAGGAAGGCGCCATAGTAGGCCACCATCAGCAGGTAGATCAGCACCAGTCCGACGATGAAGGCGGCGCCGAGATCGCGGAACACATCGAGCGTCAGCCGCATCTCGCCATCCCACAGCAGATGGTAGCCGAAGGTGTCGTCGGGCTGGGTATCGGTAAAGCGCATGCCGCCGGTTTTGAGCGGATGGCCGGGGATCAGCTCCGCTCCATCCAGCTTGCCATCCATCTCCAGCAGCGGATAGACCTGCGACCCCCGCTTGGGCTCGCCGCTGACATAAACCACCGGGTGGCCGTCCTTGCTGAAGCGCGGTTTGGCAACCGTGGCGGGAATCAGGGTGGCGATGCTGGAGAGCTGCACCGCCCCGTTGCGTCCCGACAGATAGATACGCTGCAGATCTTCGGGATGTACCCGTTTGTTGCGTGGCAGGCGGACGGTGATCGCCACCGGATGGCGTTCGCGGTTGCGGTGTAGCGCGCCGATGGAGAAGCCCTGAAGATAGTCGTGCATCGCCTGCGTTACCCGCGCGGTTGGCACGCCAAGCAGCGCCGCCTTCTCCTTGTCGATGACGATGCGCCATTCCGTCTGGTCGTCACCGATGGAGTCATCGACATCGGTCACATCCCAGGTGGATGCAAAGAGCTTCCGCACCTTGGCGGCAACGGCGCGCCGCCCCGCCTCGTCCGGGCCGTAGATCTCCGCCAGCAGGGTGGCGCGCACGGGCGGGCCGGGCGGATCTTCCACCAGCTTGATGTTGGCCTCGGGGTGCGCCTTCATGAAGGGTTGCAGCGTCCGACGCAGATTGAGCACGATCTGGTCGGAGTGGATATCCCGTAGTCGCTTGTTGACCAGATTGACGCGGATCTCCGCTAGGTTGCTCCCTTGGCGCAGTACCGCGCCGCGCAGCATGCCGTTGAAATCGACCGGTCCCGCCTGACCGACGAAGGTTTCGTAGTCGGTCACCATCGGCTGCTTGTGCAGCACCTCGCCCAGTTGACGGGCGATGGCGTCGGTGGTGACCAGCGGTGTGCCCTCCGGCATGTCGATGGTGATGTTGAAGGTGTTCTGGTTCCCCTTCGGCAGCATCTTCAGCTCGACGGTGCCGGGGGTGAGCGGGCCGTTGATCCCTTGCGGGCGGATGAACTGCCACGCCGGCTGCCACATGGCGATCGCGAACAGGAGGGCGACCACCACCCCGAAGATCAGCCGCACCCCGGGGCGGTTGATCAGCGGCTCCGCCAGCGCCATGTAGCTGCGGTGAATCCAGTCTTTCGGCTGTTCATCGCGCTCTTCCATGGTGGGAGTGGTGTCATGACACGGCATCCAGCGGCGGGCGATCCACGGGATCAGCCCGTAGGCGACGATGAGCGAAGTGGCCATGGCGACCGGAGCGTTGAAGGGGATCGGACCCATGTAGGGCCCCATCATGCCGGTGACGAAGGCCATCGGGATAAAGGCGAGGATCACCGCGATGGTGGCGATAATGGTCGGTTTGCCGGTTTCGTTGGTGGCGGTGATGATGGCGCGGGTCTTCTCCTCCAATGAGCGCGCGCCGCTACGCAGGTGGCGGTGAATGTTCTCGATCACCACGATGGCGTCATCCACCAGTAGGCCGAGCGCCAGAATCAGCGCGAAGAGGGTGATGCGGTTGATGGTCTGTCCCATCAGCAGGCCGATGGCAAGCACAATCAATAGAATCAACGGGATATTGGCGGTCACAATGGCCGCCTCCCGCCAGCCTAGGAAGAGCAGCATGATGGCCACCACCGAGACGATGGCGATGGTTAGATGCTCCAGTAGAAAGTTGACCGCATCATCGGCGCGCTTGCCGGAGTCCCGGCTGATGGTGACGGTCACATTATCGGGGATCAACTCGCCTTTGAGCTGGTCGAGCTTGTCGGCGATCGCCTGTGTGAC
>WFMN01000097.1 GCA_015489095.1 Mariprofundaceae bacterium
CGGGGGGTGATTACCGGCCCTTATGTGCAGAACTTTCGTCAGTTGATGGCGGAGATGGCGCGGGAGGGCGGCGCGGTGATCGCCGAGGATGGCGCGGGGGTGGCGCAGACCATTACCCGGTTCCTGCGGCAGCCGGAGACGCTGCTGCGGCTACACGGCCATGCGGCGGCGTGGATGGCGCGGCATGGCGATGTGTTGCAGGCGGTGATGAAGCAGATTCGCCGCCATGTGCGGCAAGCGTGATGTTGGCGCAACGGGTGGAGCGCTTCTGGTGGCGCGATTTGCCGCCACCACGGTGGATGCAGCCGCTAGCTGGGCTCTACCAGTGGGTGAACCGCCGCAACCTGATGCGGCGCGCGCGGCAGGCGGTGGAGCCGCCGCTGCCGGTGATCTTTGTCGGCAATATCACCGTGGGTGGGAGTGGGAAAACCCCGTTTGTCTTGGCGCTGGCGGCGGCGCTCAAGCTGCGGGGGGCTAAGCCGGTGATCGCCTGCCGCGGGGATGGCGGTCGTCTGCGGCAGCCACGGCGGGTGACGCCCGATGCGGCGCCGGATCTGGTGGGGGACGAGGCGCTGATGATGGCGCAGGTGGCCTCGGTGCCGGTGATCGCCGGGCGAGATCGGGTGGCGGCGGCCGCCCTTGCCGCCACGCTGGGGGATGTGATGATCCTCGATGATGGCTTGCAGTACCTGAAGTTGGCTAGGACAGCGGGCAGAAGCTGTGATGTCGTGCTGCTGCCGGGGGCGGGCGTCGGCAACGGCGCGCTGCTGCCGATCGGTCCGCTGCGCGAGCCGTTATCGGCGTTGGCGCGTGCGGATATCATCGTGATTTCAGGTGATGGTGACCCCTCGGTACTGCTCGACACGGTGCGTGATACGCCCCGTTTTCACTGGCGCGCCGCCTTTGGCGGGTTGGATGATGTGATGGCGACCAACGCGCCACTTACCCCCTGCGCGATCCATCTGGTGACCGCGATCGCCCGCCCCCATCGGGTGGTGGCGATGCTGGAGGCCGAAGGGTTTGTCATCGCCTGCCATACCCGCTTTTCCGACCACTACCGTTACCGCGCGCGCGATGTGGCGCGCCTCTGTCGGCGGCCGGAGCCGGTGGTGACGACCATGAAGGATGCGGTCAAACTCAAGCCGTTGTGGCCGGATGGGCGCCCGTTGTGGGTTTGTCGGCAGCGGTTGCAGATCGAAGAGGCGCTGCTGGAGCGGATCTGGCAAGCGATCGGTGGCAAGCCGCGCACGCGTTAGCTAGGGTTGAGTGATGGCCGGAAGGGATCGTGATGGGGAAATGGCCGCATTGAAGGCGCGGGTGGAGAGGCTGTCGCGGCAGTTGGCGGCGGCCGAGGAGCGCAATCGGGAGCTGCGGCGGGAGAGCGCGCGGTTGTCGGCCGATGTTGCCGAATCCAACCGGGCGAAAGAGGCATTTTTCGCCAACATGAGCCACGAGATCCGTACGCCGCTCAACGCGATTACCGGGTTCTCCCGCTTGCTGATGGCTACCGAGCTCTCTGAGCAGCAGCGTTACTATGCGCAGCAGGTGACCGATGGCGGCGAGCTGTTGTTGCGGTTGATCAACACGCTGTTTGACCTCTCGAAACTGGAATCGGGCGCGTTGCACCTGAAACCGGCGCCGTTTGTGGTGGAGGAGCTGCTGCAGAGGCTGCGTCAGGAGCTGCAACCGCTCGCGGACAAGAAGGGGCTCACGCTTGAGATCGCCGTTGACGACGCGATTCCCGGCACGCTTACCGGAGATGGACAACGGATCCATCAGGTGCTGTTCAATCTGGTGGAGAACGGGATCAAGTTTACCGAGCAGGGTAAGGTGAAGCTGGAGATCGACCTGCTTCCGGGCGGTGCGGATGGCGCCGATCGCCTGCGGATGCGGGTGACCGATAGCGGCATCGGGATGGACGAGGAGCTGTGCGCCCGCCTGTTTCGCCCCTTTTCGGTGGGGGATGATTCGCTGATCCGCTCATACGGGGGAACAGGGATCGGCCTTGCCGTCAGCTATCGGCTGGTCTCCCTGATGGGGGGCGAGATGCATGTGCGCAGCCGAAAGGGGGAGGGAAGCTGCTTTGCGGTGGAGATCCCGCTGCAGTCGGAGGCCGTCGATGCGTCGCCGCCGGTGGAGGAGCTGGCGGGGCACCGTGTGTTGCTGGTCGATGATCAGGCGATCAACCGTCAGGTTGCCCGCGAGATCATGGAAGATTGGGGGCTGGAGGTGATCGAGGCCGAGAACGGCGCCCATGCGCTGCGGCTGCTTGAGGAGCAGGCGTGCGATCTGGTATTGATGGATCTGCTGATGCCGGAGATGGGGGGGCTTGAGGCCGCCCGCAGGATTCGGGAGCAGGAGCGGTTCGCCGCGCTGCCGATTGTGGCGATGACCGGCAACGGCGGGGAGGAGGATAGGGCGCAGTGCCTCGCCGCCGGGATGGATGATGTGCTGGTCAAACCGATCGATTTCGATGGCCTGCCGCAACGGCTGGCGGCCTGGTTGCACTGCCATGAGGGGACGATCACCCCGCTGGTGGAGAAGATGGAGACGGATGTGCCGTCATCGTGTCTGCCATCGTTGCAACCGGCGATTCGTGACGCCGACCGCGACCAGGCGCTGCGTGCATTGGGCGGGGATGAAGCGCTCTATCGCCAACTGTTGGAGCACTTTTCCGACGAACACGCGGAGACCCCGGCCAAGCTGCGGCGCGCGTTGTCGCGGGGCGATCAGGCGGCGGCGGAGCGGCTGTTGCATACGCTGAAATCCTCGGCCGCTTCGCTGGGCGCCCGGGCGTTGGCGGAGTGCTGTGCCCGCTACGAAAAGCGGGTGCGCAGGCGGGAGGCGCTGACGGAGGAGGCGCTGCAGGCGGTGGAGCAGGGATGCACGCAACTGCGGAACATCTTGCAGCAGCAGGTTGGCAAGGCGATGGCCGGAGGCGAGGAGAAGGGTGAGCACTATTCGGACGCGGAGCTGGCGCGCGAGGTGGCCGCGCTGTGCGCGGTACTCGAACGGGGCGAAGAGCGGGCGATCGCCATGTTGGATCGGCTGCTGCCGGCGCTCTGCCTACGCGATGCGGCGGAGAGCGAGGCGGTGCGGCAGTTGGTCGATGGCTTTGATTTTGTCGCCGCGGCGGAGAAACTGCGGCGGATGATGCAGAGGATGGAAGCCAAGGAGGGGTGATGGAAGGGTCGATGCAGCAACACGAACAGGCGGAAGCGGCGAAGCTGCCGACGGTGTTGGCGGTGGACGACTCCGCCAACAACTTGCGGCTGATCCGCGGCATCCTCGCCGGCGAGTGCGAACTGCAGATGGCGCTGAACGGCAAGCGGGCGCTGGAGTTGGCGGTGAGCGATCCGGTGCCCGACCTGATCCTGCTCGATATCATGATGCCGGAGATGAGCGGCCACGAGGTGTGCCGCAGGTTGAAGGCCGATCCCCGAACCCGCCATATTCCGGTGCTGTTTGTGACCGCGATGGGCGACGAAAGCGACGAGGCGATCGGTTTCGAGCTGGGGGCGGTGGACTATATCTCCAAGCCGATCAACTCGCGGCTATTGCGCTCGCGGGTCAAGGCGCATCTGCGGCTGCACAGCCGGGAGTTGGCGCTGGAGTCGATGGTGTTGGAGCGTACCCGCTCGCTGGTGGAGGCGCATCGCAACGCGCTGATGCAGCTTGGGCGGGCGGCGGAGTTTCGCGACAACGAAACCGGGCTCCATATCGAGCGGATGAGCCGCTATAGCGCGCTGGTGTGGAAGCAGCTCGGGTTGCCGGAGGCGGATATCGAGGATTTCCGACTGGCGGCGGGGATGCACGATCTGGGCAAGATCGGTATTCCCGACCATATCCTGCTCAAGCCGGGCAAGCTGAACGATGAAGAGTGGGCGGTGATGGCGAAACACCCGGAGATCGGCGCCAAGATCGCCGGCAAGGCGAGCAGCAACCTGATCATGATGACCCAGCAGATCGCCCTAACCCACCACGAAAAGTGGAATGGTCGAGGATATCCTCATGGACTGCAGGGGGAGGAGATCCCGCTGGTGGGGCGGATTGTGGCGCTGCCCGATGTGTTTGATGCCTTAACCAGCGTGCGTCCCTATAAACCGGCGTGGAGCGTGGAGAAGGCGATGGAGCTGATCCGATCGGAGAAGGGCGAGCACTTCGACCCCGAGGTGGTGGATGCGTTTGTGGCGGTGTTGCCGGAGATCCTCGCGCTCAAGGAGCGCTTGACCGACTAGGATCAGGGGCGGTGGGCGACCACTTTACGGAGCAGCAAGGTGGTCTCTTCGCCCCGCTTGTCGCCCGGGAGGTGCAGGGTCATGGCGTCGGCGGTCGGCGAGGCCATGGTGATGCGGGCAGGCCCCCTCCAGCGGTCGCCGAGCGAGATACCGAGCACATCATCCTTCATCATTTCCACGGTGGAGAGGAGCCGGATCGGCACCCGTTGATGGGGAAGGTGCAGGGTGAGTTTCACCGATAGATCGTCGTAAAACTGCAGGCTGCTGGCGGGGTTGACCTCCTGCTGCCGCCAGACGCCGACTAGGTGGCGCATCAGGCTTTCGGGGATCTCGTTGTCGTTTTGCATGCAGCCGCCGAGCAGCAGCAGGGCGATCAGCACCAGCGGTGCGCGGGGAATCCGTTTGGTCATCACGCCCCGTCACCGATCATCAGGCGGTGGCCGGAGATGGTGGTGCTGTGATCCTGACCGGAGCGGAAGACGGTGATAATCTCACCGATGGTGCGGTGGGCGAAGGTGACGGCGTAGCTGTAGATGTAGAACTCGCCCTGCAGCCGGGCATCGTGCTGTTTGGCGCGGAGGTGAAACCCCTTTAGCGGGCCGAAACGGTTGATCAACCCCTGCCAGCGGTCGCGGATCATCTCAATGCTGTTTTCTCCGAGGTAGGCCTCGCTGTACACCTTTTCCAGAGCCTCCCACTGCTGCTGCTGGATCGCCTGATGCAGCTTGTTGACCAGCGCGTCACCGTCCGATTGATGGTGGGTGGTGTACTCGCTGCTGCAGGAGGCGAGCAGCGCGAGTAGCACCACCATAAGCAGGGTGCGCAGCGGTCTCTTGGGTCGGTTTACCATCGGGTCGGGATGCTAGTTGCAACCATTGGTACATGGTAGTTGTTTGTCGCATCCATGGACTTTTGATGGTGGGAGCGGAGAATGGCGCCCTATGGAAAAACGCAAGCAACCACCACTCAAGCAGGGCGAGAAGGTGCTGTTCATCATGGCCGGTATCTTTGTGGTGCTGGGCATCATCGCGGTGATCGCGATGCAGGTGATCAGCAGCCACTCCGACAAGCCGATGTTCAAGGTGCGCACCCACGACGACTTTACCCCGGAGGGGCTGAAAGGCTCCGAGCTGTTCCGCAAACGGGGGTGCACGGTCTGTCACCGCGCCTTGCGTGAAGGCACCAACATGGGGCGTACCGCCGATATGGACGGCATCGGCTCACGCCGCAGCCAAGACTGGCTCTTCGCCTTCATGAAGAATCCGAAGTCGGTCTATAAACAGGAGATTTTCGACCACGCGCCGGGCAAGGATGCCGGTTTTGTCGCCAAGATGCCGGAGAAGGAGCTGCACGCGATCGCGGTGTTCCTGTCGGAATTGAAGGCCGATCAGGGGTCGTCGTCGTCGCCGATTCCACCCAAGGGGGAGTCGCCCTTTATCGACAGCATGGTCGATACCTGGGCGCCGGAGGAGTGGAAGCACAAATACCGCGACTTGCGTGACAGCTATAGCGTGGTGAAACAACCGGAATCGAAAGGAGCGCACTGATGCATACCACCGATGGAGCAGCACCAGCATGGGAGGACGAGGAGTATGTGAAGTACACCCTCTGGTTCGTCTTTGCCTGCATCATCTACAGCATTATCGGCTTCTCGTGGGGGGCGCTGATGGGGGGGATCCCCGATCTGCGCCACTTTGTCGATAACCGGCTGCATGGCAACCTCATTGTGCGGGCGCATACCCACATCAACCTGCTGGGTTGGGTGGAGATGGCGATCTTCGCCGCGGTCTACTACATCATCCCCCGCTTGGTTCGCCGTGGCATCTACAGCCTGACGCTGGTCAAGGTGCATTTCTGGACGCACAACCTCGGGCTGATCGGCATGGTGGTCTTCTTCACCACCGCCGGCATTATCGGCGGGCGCGCCAGCGTGCTGATGTCGCCGGCCGAGGTGGAGCTGCTGGTGAAGCCGTGGCTGGCGGTGATGGGGATCTTCGGCACCTTGGTGCTGATCGCCAACTGTATCTGGGCCTACAACATCTTCCGCACCTGCGCCGGATGGCGGAACAACCGATGACCGCTGTGCGGGCGCTGCTGGTTGCGGTTGTCGTGCTACTGCTGGCCGGCTGCGATCAGGTCGGTGGCCAGGGGATTCTCAAGGTTGGGGACAAGGTTCCGCTGCTCAAAACCAAGACCTTGAAGGATGTCGGTGGCGACATGTCCAAGATCACCAGCTACCGCTATCCCGACCCGCGCATGTACCAATACTCCTTTGACGAGGCGATCAAGATGAACCGCCCGGTGATCTTGGAGTTCGCCACCCCGGGGCACTGCACCCAGTGCGACCAGCAGTTGCAGATGCTGAAACGCATATTGGATCGCTATCAGGATAAGGTGCTCATCCTCCATATGGATCAGTACTATAACCCCGAGGCCTACGGTACATTCCAGGTGCGCGGCGAGCCGTGGACGATGGTGATCGGCGCCGATCACCGCCTTGTGACCACCATGCCGGGGCGGCTGCTCTATCAGGAGCTGGATCCCATCATCGCCGATTTGACCGCGCCGAAACCGCAACAGGGGGGGTAGGCGGCAATGGCGCGACGCTGGGATGAGGCTTCCTGTTCGCTGCACCCGGATCGGAGCGGCATGGTGTGGGATCTGCTGCTCTATGTGCCGACGGTGGGCTTTCTGCTGCTGTGGGGGCTTAGGCTGTGGTATGCCGGCGGCGATCAGCTCTACATCGGCTACGGGCTGATGTTTTTGGGGTTCTTCTTTTTGATGGTGGGTGGAAACCGGATCTTGCGCCGGCTGCTTCTTACCCCCAATTCGCCACTGGCGATCGATGTCAATCGCGAACGGGTGCGGTTGAAGTTGAAGAACGGCGATACCGTTTCGCTGGTCAAGGATGTCCGCTTTTTCGGCGACTATGCCGGCAAGTCGTTCGCGGTTACCGGTGTCGATGGCATGGGGGTGAAGCAGCAGTTTGTGTTCCATCGCAAGCAGTTTGACGAATCCGATGCGGAGCTGCTGCTTAAAGCGCTTGAGCGCTATCAGTAGCGTAGATCGCAACAAGTCCGTCCATGGCCGCGCTGCCGGCTTTCTGCGACATCGTCAGTAGCGGTAGGAGGATGCGATCGCATTCTCGCTGAAGCAGCTACGCATCTTTGCCACTATCGCGGAGGAGCGTAGTTTTTCCCGAGCCGCCCGCCGGCTCTACCTTACCCAACCCGCCGTTTCCATCCAGATCAAGCGCCTCGAGGCCGAGGTGAAGATGCCGCTCTTCGATCGCTCCGGCCGCGAGGTCACCCTGACCCAGGCCGGCGAGGAGTTGCTGCTGCACACCCGCCTGATTCATCAGCAGATCGACGAGGCGGAGCGCATGATGGCCGACCTGCGCGGGCTGAAACAGGGCAAAATCACTCTCACCATGGCCGCCACCGCCAACTATTTCGCGCCACAGATGATCGCGGCGTTCCACGCCTCTTATCCTGATGCCCGCATCACCCTTGAGGTTGCCAACCGCGCCGGCTTGATCGCCGCGCTGGAGGAGAACCGCTCGGATATGGTGATCATGGGCAGGCCGCCGGAGGGGATGGAGGTGGAGAAGCAGTCGTTTTGCGAGAACCCGCTGGTGGTGATCGCCGCCCCCACCCATCCGCTCGCCAATGCCGAGGAGATTTCGCTACAGCGCCTCTCCGAGGAGCCGTTCATCATCCGCGAGGAGGGGTCGGGGACGAGGATCGCGATCCAGCGCTTTCTCGACACCCACGGGCTGGCGCCCAATGTGGTGATGGAGATGAACCGCACCGAGGCGATCAAGCAGGCGGTGATGGCGGAGTTGGGGGTGGGGATCGTCTCGCTACACACCTTGGATATGGAGTTGCAACTGCGCCGCCTGTCGGTGTTGCGCGTGGTCGATTTTCCCATCCTGCGCCACTGGTATCTGGTGCATCGCAAGGGCAAACGGTTGGCCGCGATGCCGCAGGCGTTCAAGGAGTTCGTGTTGCGGCAGGGCGGGGCGCTGCTCCGCTTGCCGGATTGGTAGTGGGATGGATGCTGGCTTTTGCGCGCTCATCTGTTACCATCCGTCCCGTTACAACGATTTTAGGAGGACGCCATGTCATTAAAATATCCCGTGATCGCGGTTACCGGCTCGTCGGGTGCCGGAACCAGTACCGCCAAGGTTGCGCTGGAGCATATCTTTCATCGTGAACATGTGGTGCCGGCCATTGTCGAGGGCGACTGCTTTCACCGTTACGGGCGGGTTGAATTTCGTGAAAAGGCCAAAGAGTATGAGGCGGCTGGCAAGCGGCTGAGCCACTTCTCCGATGAGGCCAACCTGTTCGATAAGATTGCCGAGCTGTTCGACAGCTATGGCCGCACCGGTCGCGGCTACGCCCGCCACTATGTGCACGACGATAAAGAGGCGGCACTGTACGGTGTCGAGCCGGGCAATTTTACCGAGTGGGAAGAGATCGGCGAGGGAAGCGATCTGCTCTTCTACGAGGGGCTGCACGGCGGCGTGGAAGAGGCGCGCAAATATGTCAATCTGCTGATCGGGATCGTGCCGGTGGTGAATCTGGAGTGGATTCAGAAGATTCACCGTGACACGGAGATGCGCGGCTATTCGCAGGAGGCGGTGGTGGATAACATCCTCACCCGGATGCACGACTATGTCCATTTCATCACCCCGCAGTTCACCCACACCGACATCAACTTCCAGCGTGTGCCGCTGGTGGATACCTCCAACCCCTTTATCGCCCGTGATGTGCCGACGCCGGACGAGAGTGTGGTGGTGATTCGTGTGCGCAAACCGGAGCAGTGGGGGGTTGATTTCCCGTGGCTGCTCTCCATGTTGCATGGCTCGTTTATGTCGCGCCGTAACACGCTGGTGGTGCCGGCGGCGAAGATGCTGATGGCGATGGAGCTGATCCTGACGCCGATCATGCATCAGTTGCTGGATGAGCACCGTAAGGCTGTTGCCGCCAAGGGATAACTCACGGGGGGTAAGCCCCCGTACGCAATCATCAACGGGGGCTTTTGCCCCCGTTTTTGTTAGGGTGACCCGTTGCGAAGCCATCAGTAGTCACGGAGGTGATTTCACGTGAAACATCCAGATGGAGCGGTGGATGTCGTTGTCGTCGGCGCGGGGCATGCCGGTTGTGAAGCGGCCGCGGCCGCAGCCCGGCGCGGCGCCACCGTTCGTCTGATCACCGATCAGATCGATACCATCGCCAAGATGTCGTGCAACCCGGCCATCGGCGGCATCGGCAAGGGGCACTTGGTTTATGAGGTGGATGCGTTGGGCGGGCTGATGGGCAGGGCGGCCGATATGGCGGCGATCCAGTATCGCACCCTGAATCAGCGCAAGGGTCCCGCGGTACAGGCGACGCGCGCGCAGTGCGACCGTCACCGCTACCATCAAGCGATGGTGGCGCTGCTCGCGGCCATCCCCAACCTAGAGTTGACACAGGCATCGGTGGTGGGACTGCTGTTTGCCGATGGGGCGAACAGGGTGGTTGGGGTTGTCGATAGCCTCGGGGTGGAGCACCCCTGCTCGGCGGTGGTGATCACGACCGGCACCTTCCTCGGGGGGCGGATCCATATCGGGGAGCGGCAGTTTTCGGGGGGGCGCATGGGCGATGGTAGCAGCGATGCCCTCTCACGGGAGTTGTACCGCCACCGACTTCCGCTCGGGCGGTTGAAGACCGGCACCCCACCGCGGCTGGAACGGAAGTCGATCGATTGGGGGCGGTTGGCATCGCAGCCGGGCGATCCCAGCGCCCGCCCCTTTTCGTTGGATCGATCCCGTGTGCTTGCGGATCAGGTTCCCTGTGCGATCACCTACACCAATGCGACGACCCACCGGATCATCCGCGACAACCTTCATCGCTCGCCGATGCGCAGCGGGGAGATCTCGGGGGTGGGGCCGAGGTATTGCCCCAGTATCGAAGACAAGGTGGAACGGTTTGCCGATCGCTCGCGGCACCAGATTTTTCTCGAGCCGGAGGGTCGGAACAGCGACGAGGTCTATCCCAATGGGATCTCTACTTCGCTGCCGATCGATGTGCAGTGGTCCTTTTTGCGCACCATCGCGGGACTGGAGCATGCCCGGATGGTGCGCCCGGGCTACGCCATCGAGTACGACTATGTGGATCCCCGTGCGCTCCATCCGACGCTGGAGTGCAAGGAGGTTTCCGGGCTGTTTCATGCCGGGCAGATCAACGGAACCACCGGCTATGAGGAGGCGGCGGCGCAGGGGGTGGTGGCCGGTGTGAACGCCGCCGCCACAGCGTGCGGGCTGGCGCCGTGGATTCCCGATCGTAGCCGCTGTTATCTTGGGGTGATGGTGGATGATCTGGTGATCAAGGGGGTGACGGAGCCCTACCGGATGTTTACCTCGCGGGCGGAGTTTCGCCTTTCGTTGCGCCAGGACAACGCCTGGCTTCGGCTACTGGAGGACGCGGAGCGGCTGCAGTTGCTGGACGCGGCGCGACTGCGCACAGTGAAGGCGATGCGGGAGCGGCTGGAGGCGTTGCATCGTCAGGCGCGGGCAACGGTGATCGGGAGCGGGACGGCGTGGTCTCAACGCCTGCACGCCTTGGGGTTGCCCGCAGTGCGTCGTGCGATGGGTTTTGCCGCCTATTGCCATCGCAAGGAGGTCGATCCGGCACGGGCGGTCGCGCTGCTCGAGGGGGCAGAGGGGTTGGTTGATCAGCCTGCGTTGCGCGCCACCTTGCTGGCCGATCTGCATTACGACGGCTACCTCGATCAACAGCAGACGGCTTTAGATCGCTTTAGGCGCATGGAGGAGGTGGCGATTCCCGACACGGTCGATTATGCCGAGGTGCAGGGGTTGAGCACCGAGTGCCGGCAGGTGTTGGCCAAGGCGAGGCCAACAACGCTGGGGCACGCGGAGCGGTTGCCCGGTGTAACGCCGGCGGCCGTTAGCGCGCTGACCCTCTATCTTCACACCCACGCCAACGGCTGATGTGGTCGCATAAGGTTTCCGATCGCCAACTGGCTTACTGTCGCCATATCCTCCGTTTTCGCAAGGCGCTCAACCTCACCTCGGTGGACTCGCTGGAGGGGTTGGTCACCAGATTCATCCTCCCCTCCGTTGCCCTAGAGGCATGGATTGGCACGAACGCCTCTCTGCTCGATATCGGGAGCGGCATGGGGATCCCCGGTATCCCGCTGTTGATCGCCCGTCCCGATCTTAGCGGGGTGCTGGTGGATCGGCGGATGAAACGGGTCGAGTTTTTACGCCATGTGGTGCGCGCATTGGGGTTGAAATGCCGGGTCTACTGCGCCGATGCCGCCAAGGTGCGGTTGGATGTTGCGGCGGATGTTGTGGTGGCGCGGGCTGTGGCAAACCCTACGGAACTGCTGCGACTGAGCGCGCCCTTGGTGCGCCGTGGCGGCGAGGCGCTGCTTCCAACCGGCTCCTCGGTCGCGGCGGAGGGGGTGGATAGTTGGTGCGCATTGGATCGGGTGGCGTTACAGTTCGGGGATGGTTCCGCGCAACCCGTGTTGCGCTACCGGCGGCTGTGAAAGGAGGTGTTTCACGTGAAACATGAC
>WFMN01000098.1 GCA_015489095.1 Mariprofundaceae bacterium
GCCTCCTCCAGCGGGGTGTCGGGCGGGATCGTCAGCGGCTCGCCATAGACCAGCACCCCGCGGCTGAAGGGCTTGGGGATGTAGAAGCGATCCCACGACTTGACCCGCCAGTGACGATCGGTGGCGTAGCAGGCGGCACGCAGCGGAATCTGTGCCTTCATCGCCAACTGCACCGTCCCCGCCTGCACCACCTCGCGCGGCCCCTTGGGGCCATCGGGGGTGATGCCGAGATCCCCCCCCTTGCGCGCGGCGCGGATCATCTTGAGCAGCGCCCGCGCCCCGCCACGGGTGGTGGAGCCGCGCACCGTGCGGATGCCAAGCAGGTGCATGGTGTCGGCGATGAAGGCACAGATTCCGCTGTGTTCCGCCTGCTACGCCACCGATCGCCATTGGCGGGTCAAGTCGTGGGATCGCTTCTACATCCCCAAGCCCTTCAGCCGCGGGGTGCTGGTCTATGGCGAGCCGCTGACGATCCCGCCCGACACCCCGCTGGAGGAGGCGATCGCCATGGCGCAGCGGGCGATGGACGACGCCCAGTCGATCGCCGATGGCTATTTCGCTTCGGGGGGGGCTGCTCCCGGAGGCTGAACGGCCAGCAGCTCGCACCCCAGTTCGCTCTTTAGCTGCTGGATATGGGGGTCGGATTCGGCCTGCTGCCACAACCGCTGCCGCTCCTGCTCCGCTTGGCGCTTGCGGGCGGCGGAGACGGTCTCCACCGCCTCCTCGCCTGCTTCCGCCGATTGCCACACCACGGTTCGCCCCAGCCACTGCTGGAAGTGGCGGCGGTGGTCGGCGGTGATCGCCTTCTGCTGATGGTCGGTGAGCAGCAGTTCAACCCGCTGCGGCGTGAAGGCGCGGCACTGCACATGCTCGAAGACGGCGGCGACCGCCGGGCGCTCCTCCTGATACTGCTGCAGCGCCTCCTCCCAACTCTGCGGGCCGACACCTAGCTCGGTCAGCGGCTCCGGCTCGGCGACCAGTGGCGCCGCCGTCTGTTTCGCGGGCGGCTCTGCGGGCGGTGTCACTGCGGGTGGCGGGCTGCTTGGCGGGGGAGGCGGCGCTTCCGGCTCTGGCTCTGCCGCCTGCGGCTGCTCGCTGCGGCGCGGGGGCGGCTGCTTGGGGGGCTGCAGCTTGTTGAGCAGCGCCAGGCGGATCAGCACCATCTCCACCCCCTGCTGTTCATCGCTCCAGGTGAGCGACTGCAGGCCGTTGATCACCAGTTGGTAGCGGGTGTCGATGGCGATGGCATCCCAGCACTGCGCCTGCTGCTGCAGCCATTGTGCCGATTCGTGGTCATGGCTGGCATCGAGCAGCGCCGGGCTGACCTGAATGCAGGCGATGTGGTGGAGCAGTTGCCCCAGCTTCTCCAGCAGCTTGCGCGCGCTCTCCCCCCGGCGCAGCAGTTGGCGAAGTTGTTGGACGGCGGCCTCGGCGTCGCCGGCCAGCACCGGTTCCGCCAGCCGCTGCGCCTGCTGCTCGCCCACCAATCCCAACGCCTGCTCCACCGTTGCCAGCGAGATGGCGCGGGAGTCGAGCGAGATCACCCGCTCGGTGAGTGAGAGGGCGTCGCGCACGCTGCCGTCCGCCGCCTGCGCCAGTGCCGTCAGCGCGGCCTGATCGGCGTCGATCTTCTCCGCCGTCAGCACCCGTTGCAGGTGGTTGCTGATCTCCTGGACAGAGAGCCGGCCGAGGTCGAAGCGCTGGCAGCGGGAGCGGACGGTGATCGGCAGCTTGTCGGCCTCGGTGGTGGCGAGGATGAAGACGGCGTGCTCCGGCGGCTCCTCCAGTGTTTTCAGCAGCGCGTTGAAGGCGCTGTTGGAGAGCATGTGCGCCTCGTCGATGATATAGACCTTGGCGCGCATGGCGGTGGGGGGGTAGCGCACCGCCGCCATCAGGTCGCGCACATCATCGACCCCGGTGTGGCTGGCGGCGTCCATTTCGATCACATCCATCGCCGAACCGTCGCTGATGCTTTTGCAGTGGCTGCACTCGCCGCAGGGCTCGCCCTCGATGGCGGCGGTGCAGTTGATGCCCATCGCCATGATGCGGGCGATGGTGGTTTTGCCGACGCCGCGGATGCCGGTGAGCAGGTAGGCGTGCGCCAGCCGCTCGCTGACGAGGGCGTTTTTCAGGGTGCGGGCAACCACCTCCTGCCCGACCAGATCGGCGAAGCGTTGCGGGCGCCAGCGGCGGGCGAGGACGACATAGCTCATGCTGGCGGGTCAGCCTAGCTCTGTTGAAACGACTGGTCGGGGGTGATCAGGATCTCCACCCGCCGGTTGAGCTGCCGTCCGGCGGCGGTGGCGTTGCTGGCGCGCGGGTTGGACTCGCCGCGCCCCTCGGTGCGGATGCGCGATGGGGCGACATTGCGATCCTGCAGATACCAAGCCACGCTCTGGGCGCGGCGCGAGGAGAGGTGGAGGTTGTACTCCTCGGAGCCGGTGCTGTCGGTGTAGCCGAGGATGCGGATGGTGGTGCGCGGGTAGCGGTTGAGGATATCCGCCACCTTGTCGAGGGTGGTGCGGAACGGCGGGTTGATTTCGGCGGAGTTGAGGTCGAAGGAGACCTCGCTGTTCATGGTGATCTTCAGGTTTTCGTTGCGTAGCCGCTCGACCTCGATCTGGTGGCTGCGCCGCTCGGCGGCCAGTTGGCGCTCGAATTCGGCCTGCTGCTTGTCCATGTAGTTGCCGACGCCGGCACCGAGCGCGCCGCCGATGGCTGCGCCAGCTAGGGCACCGCGCAGTGCGCCGCCGGAGTGGTCACCCTGATAGCCGATGATGCTGCCGGCGATGGCGCCGATGGCGGCACCCGCCATGCCCCCCTGCTGGGTTTTGTTTTGCGGCGTGGTGGTGGCGCAGGAGGCGAGCAGCAGCACGGCGGCGGAGATGGCGATGGGACGATGGTGGTTCATGGTAATCCTCCTGATTGGGATGACGGCAAGGCTGAAGTTGTCATGGCGCGGCGGCAAGTAGGAGGGGAATCCTTTCCCCGAACCCGTCCATGGCCGCGATGCCGACATCTTGCGAAGCCTTCAAGTGTTACGGTTTGACGCGTTGGCCTAGGATGGCGTAGAGCAGGACGGCGATGATGGGGAAGATACTGGCGAAGGCAACCAGCCCGAAGCCGTCGATCAACGGGCTGCGACCATCAGCGCGCGCCATGGCGGGGGCGAGGGGGGCTGCTTGCTGTCGCGCATAGAGCGAATATAGTCGCAACCATGAGAAAATGCATTCCATGGCTGCTGATTGCGTTCCTTCTCGTGACCGTTGTGGTGGGTGGCCTGCTCTGGAAGGAGGAGGATAAGTTGGTGGATTCGC
>WFMN01000099.1 GCA_015489095.1 Mariprofundaceae bacterium
GCGGAGTCACCCGTCATTCCGGCGGAGGCCGGAATCCAGGAGGAGAAGGCAGAGGATTCTGGGGAAGGCGGTGAGGCCGATGGATGCCGGGTCGAGCCCGGCATGACGGAGGGGGTCAAGGCGGCGGTGGATGTCACCGTGGTGGGCGACTGGCCACGGGAGGCGGATGCGCGGCTGTTGCAGATTCTGGAGCGGCAGGTGGATGAGGCGATTACGATGTTGCAGCAGAGCAGCGAAAGCAGCCTCATGAAGCTGATGGCGCTGCTCGATAGCGCCCCCGGCGAAGCGACCGAGGCGCATGTGATGGATGCGCTGGCGAGCTTGCAGAATATTGACCGCGTGGTGCAGTGGCTGAACAATGTGCGCAGCTGCTTGCACGACTGGAACAGCCATGTGGCTCCCGCCCGCGGCGCAACCCCGTGGCGGGAGGCGATGCTGGCGCGCTGTGTCATGGAGGAGGAGCGCGAGGTGATTCGTGCGCTGCTGGCTGAATAGCGGGCTTGTGGTTAGAGTTGCGGAAGTCTTGTGTCAGGAGGATTAGATATGACGGATGAGGTGTGGCCACAGGTTGCGGATCGGCGCTTGTTGCGGGTGCTGGCGGGGCAGCTTGAGGGAGCGTTGGCGCTGCTGAAGGAGAGCTCGGAGGATGGCCTGATCAAGCTTTCTGGGGCGCTGGACGAGCAGCCGGGCGAGGCGGTGGAGTTCCAGATCATGGAGGCGCTGACCGATCTGCAGAACATCGACCGGGTGAGTCAGCGGCTGAACAATGTGCGCACCTGCCTTTCCGATTGGTCGGAGGCGGCGGAGGCCGGCGAGGGGGCGCCGAGCTGGGAAGAGGCGGTGTCCAAACGCTATGTGATGGAAGAAGAACGCGAGGTATTGAGAAAAGAGCTATGAGTGGAGCACCAAAAATTTTAGTGGTTGACGATTCGATGATGATTCGAATGACGGTCAAACGCACCTTAACCGGCGTCGATTTCAATGTGGTGGAGGCGGCGGATGGGCAGATCGGGCTCGACACCGCGCTGGCGGCCGCCGCCGAGGGGGAGCCGTTCGATCTGGTGTTGACCGATCTCAACATGCCCAACATGGATGGGCTTACCATGATCCAAAATCTGCGCGCCACCGACGACTACGCGGAGACGCCGATTGTGATGCTGACCACCGAGTCGGGGGAAGAGAAGAAGGCGATCGGCCACGAGTCCGGCATTTCTGCCTGGCTGGTGAAGCCGTTTCAGCCCGACGCGCTGATCGAGATGGTCGGCGGAATGCTGTTTTAACGCCGATCTGCATGGCCGGATAGTGTCCAGAACAGGCGAGTCATTTGAAAAAGGCGCGGCCGCGGAGGGGTTCGGGGAAAGGATTCCCCTCCTACAGGTTGTAGGAGCGGTCTCCGACCGCGAATTACCACGGATGGACTTTTTGCGATCTGCGCATGGATTGATTGTGGGAGGAACGGGCAATGGATGAAGAGCTGCTTAGTGAGTTTCTAACCGAAAGTAATGAAAACCTAGCTGAAATCGAACAGCAGTTGATGGATCTTGAGGATAACCCGCAAGATACCGAACTGCTGGGGGCGATCTTCAGAACCATCCATACGGTGAAGGGAAGCTGCGGCTTCATCGGGCTGACCAAGCTGGAGAAGGTGGCGCACGCGGGCGAAAACCTGCTCAGCCGTATCCGCGCGACCAACTTTGCCGTCACCGAGGATATCGTGTCGCTGCTGCTGGAGGATGCCGACGCGATCAAGACCATTCTGCAACATCTGGAAGCAGAGGGCACCGAACCCGATGTGGATCACAGCCAGTTGATCAGCCGTCTGCATGCGGCTGAACGGCTGGTGGAGGCGATGGCGAGTGGCGAGGCGGCTCCGGCCGCCGAACCAGCGCCCGCTGCCGCTCCGGCTCCCGAAGCCGCTCCGGCGGAGGCTCCGGCCGCGGCGAAAGCGGGCACGCCCGATGCCGCCACCCTGCTGGCGGGGTGGGCGGCGGAGTATGATCAGGAGTTGCGTGATAGCCTCGCCGCCGCTTCGCTGGCGACGCCGCAGCAAGTGGTGGATGCCGGGTTTGCCACCCTGAAGGAGCTGAACGGCTTTACCCCCGCGGACGCCTTGAAGCTGCTGGGTACCGCCAAGGCGGCGGTTGCCGCCGGAAACGGTGACGGCACCGCATCGGCACCGGCCGCGCCCGAGGCGGCGAGTGCGCCGCAGGCGAAGGCGCCGCCAGCGGAACAGGAGGCCGCGCCCGCGGCGGAGGTGAAACAGGGTGAGGTCGAGGCGCCGAAGGCGGCCGCCTCGCCCCCGCCGGTGCCGGTGAAGAAGCCCGCCGCCAAGGCGGGACCTCCGGCGGCGCAGCCCCACCGTAAACCCTCCAGTGCCGGCAGTGTTCGCGTTGATGTCGAGCTGCTTGATGAGCTGATGAATCAGGTGGGCGAGCTGGTGCTGACCCGGAACCGTCTGATGCAGATGGTGACCGCCAGCGGCTCGATGGAGCTGATGCGCATGGGGCGCGATGTCGATCAGATCACCGAACAGTTGCAGGAGAAGCTGCTGCGCACCCGGATGCAGAGCATCCAGACCATCTGGAGCAGCGTGCCGCGTATCACCCGCGATATCGGCAAGCAGTTGGAGAAGAAGATCAAGGTGGTGATGCACGGCGAAGATACCGAGCTGGATCGCACCATCTTGAGTGCCTTGAAGGATCCGTTGACTCACATCATCCGCAACAGTTGCGACCACGGCATCGAGCAGCCGGCGGTGCGGCGCGAGCGGGGCAAGCCGGAGGAGGGGACGCTCACCCTGTCGGCCAAGCAGGAGTCGGGCTTCATCCTCATCAATATCCAAGACGATGGCGCCGGTATCGACCCGCAGAAGATCAAGGATAAGGCGATCAAGATGGGGGTGCTGACCGAAGAGCAGGCGGCGGCCATGCCCGATAAGGCGGCGCTGCAGTTGATCTTCAACGCCGGGCTCTCCACCGCGGAGAAGGTGAGCAACATCTCCGGTCGTGGTGTCGGCATGGATGTGGTGAAAACCTCGATCGAGAAGGTGGGCGGCACCACCGAGATCATGAGCGAGGTGGGCAAGGGAACCACGCTGCGTATCCGTATTCCGCTGACCTTGGCGATCATCTCGGCGATGATCGTTGGGGTGCGCGGCCACCGTTTGGCGGTGCCGCAGATGAGTGTGCAGGAGCTGCTCAACGCGCCGGAGCACTCCGACGACTGGCGGTTGATCGCCGGCAGGCCGTTTTACCGCCTGCGTGGCAAGCTGCTGCCGATTTTGCGCCTGTGCGACAGCCTGAATCTGCCGGAGCGGCGCAAGCGGGATGGCGATAGCGATAAGGTAAACCCGATGGAGGATCAGCGGCAGGTGAACGCCGGTTCCATCGTGGTGGTCGATATGGGCGATCAGCCGTTTGGCGTGTTGGTGGATGAGATCATCGGCGCCGAAGAGATTGTGGTGAAGCCGCTGGGTGTCCATTTTGAGCACATGAACTTTTACGGCGGCTGCAGCATCCTCGGCGATGGTCGGGTGGTGCCGATCATGGATTGCAACGGGCTTGCCAGTATGCTGCAGAAGACCGAAGAGCACGATGTGGCGGCGGCCTACGCGATGGAGGACGACAACGCCCGTTTCGGTCAGGAGTCGTTGCAGCATACCCTGATCTACCGTCAGGGAGAGCAGCGCTACGCGATCCCGATGGCGTTGATCGAGCGGCTGGAAAACTTCGAGGCGTCGCGGATCGAGCGCTCCAGCAAGGGCGAGGTGCTGCAGTATCGCGGCTCGGTGATTCCGGTGTTGCGCTGGGGGGATCTGGTGGGAATCCCGTCGGAAGATGGCGAGGACATCTACTGCCTGATCCTCTCCGATGGCCATAAACGGATGGCGCTGCAGGTGGAGGATGTGGTGGATATCCTCGAGATTCCGTTGGATATCAAGATGATGTCGGATTCCCCGCTCTTTTTGGGTACCGCGGTGATCCAGGATATCGCCACCGAGGTGGTCGATGTGTTCGAGGTGGTGAAGCAGGTCGATCCCAACTGGTTCGCCCGCAACAAGCGCGAAGAGGAAGAGGTGAAAACCAAGGTGCTCTACGCGGAGGATGCGCCGTTTTTCCGCAACCTTGTGGTGCCGGTGCTGGAGACGCTCAATCTGGAGATCTGGCAGGCGGCCGATGGCGCCGAGGCGGTGCGTATCCTTGAAGAGCGCACGCCCGATCTGATCTTGACCGATATCGAGATGCCGCATATGGATGGCTACGAGCTGGCCACTTGGGTGAAGGAGCACGCCCACCTGTCGGAGATTCCGATCGTGGCGTTGACCGCTACCCCGCCGGATGAGGATGACGAGGCGCGGCGGTCGCTATTCACCGAGATCCTGCTCAAGTTTGATCGCCAGTCGATTGAGGAGTTCCTGCGCGAGCACTTGGGCGATACCGTGATGAGCGATGATTTCGGTGGTCTGTAGGACGGGAGGTGAGCGATGAGTAATGTGATTCAAACCGAAACTAGGGAGGTTCACGAGCCGACGGAGCTGTTGACCTGCTTGGTAGGGGATCAGTGGATCGGACTCAAGGTGCAGAATGTGCGCGAGGTGGTGACCAAACAGTTGCGCACCGAGATGCCGCTTGCGCCGGCGTGCGTGATGGGGCTGATCAACCTGCGCGGCAAGGTGATTACCGAGATCGAGGTGCGCACGGTGGTCGGCCTGCCTCCCCGCGGCGAGGATATGCCGCTCCATGTGGCGATCGTCGAGACCGGCAACGGCGAGGATTTCGGTCTGATCGTCGATGATGTCGGCGC
Source organism: Mariprofundaceae bacterium (assembly GCA_015489095.1). Lineage (GTDB taxonomy): Bacteria > Pseudomonadota > Zetaproteobacteria > Mariprofundales > J009 > S009-29. The sequence goes on from WFMN01000099.1 coordinate 4,804, forward strand.
GGTGGTGGAGCTTGATCTGGACAACTTCGAGAAGACCCCGCGTTCGCTCAGTCAGGCGTGGTTGCAGGTGAGCGAGGGGGTGATGAAGCAGGAGGATCGGGTGATCGTGGTGGTCAATGTGGATCGTTTTATCTCAATGACGATTCCCAACGCGAGCGCGGATCGTTCGGACGGAGCGTAAGTATGCTAACGAATGACAGGGGGATGACTATATGAAAGCGTTGGTTGTGGACGATGCCAAGGTGGTACGGGTGACATTGGGGCGAATCATGAAGCAGATCGGCTATGAGGTGCTGGAGGCGGCTGATGGGGCGCAGGCGCTTGAGCAGATGGAGGCCAATCCCGATACCGCGGTGGTGATGCTCGACTGGAACATGCCGGTGATGAACGGTTACGACTTCTTGGTGGAGCTGCGCGGACGGCCGGAGCATGGCTCCGATCCCAAGGTGATCATGGTGACCACCGAGACCGGGATGGGGCAGATGCTGAAGGCGCTGGCGGCGGGCGCGGACGAATACATCATGAAGCCGTTCGACAAGGATATGGTGGTTAGCAAGATGGAGATCCTAGGGCTTGAGGTAGCGGAAGGCTGATGAAAAAAGCCCGGGTTCTGGTGGTGGACGACTCGGTCGTCTTCCGCAATTTTCTGCGCGGTTGTCTTAGCAAGATGCGCAGCGTCGAGGTGGTGGGCACCGCCCGCGACGGGGTGGATGCGCTGGAGAAGATCAAGGCGCTGAAGCCGGAAGTGGTGACGCTGGACATGGAGATGCCGCGCATGAACGGCATGGAGGTGCTGGCGGAGCTGGGGCATCGTGACGATCGGCTCGAGGTGATCGTGGTTACCGGCACCAACAGCAACGATACCGAGCGGACGGTGAAGGCGCTGGAGGCGGGGGCGTTCGATTTTGTCGTCAAGCCGACCAGCGACGATCGCAACCCCGCGGAGACCCTGACCAAGATTCTGGATGAGAAGATCGCGTTGGCGGTCAAGAAGGTGCGTCGCGCCGCGCGGCGCGGGGTTGGCGGCCGGGTGGCGGCTCCCGCCGCGCCGACAGCGGCGCCGACCCGCCGCGCGCCCACGCGGATCGAGGCGCAGCGTCAGAAGATGGCCGCTCAACGCGAGGCGGCGGCCGCCCCACCGGGGGTAACCCCGGGGCAAACCCGCAGGCGCACCCTGCGTGGTCGGCCGGATATCGTCGCCATCGGCTCCAGTACCGGCGGTCCCAAGGCGCTGCATGAGCTCTTCACCGCGCTACCGGGGGGGATTCCGGTGCCGTTGGTGTTGACCCAGCATATGCCGAAGCTGTTTCTGGTGTCGCTGGCAAAACGGATCGACGATAGCTGCCGGTTGGGGTGCGTGGTTGCGGAGGATGGCATGGTGCTGAAGCCCGGCGTGATTCATGTGGCGCCCGGCGACACCCACATGGAGATCGTGCGTGGCAGTGGTGGCCTGCAGGCCAAGCTGGTGGACGGACCGAAGGTGCACCACTGCAAGCCGGCGGTCGATCCGATGTTTTTCTCGCTGGCGAAGCTGGCGCCGCAGGTGAAAACGCTGGCGGTGGTGCTGACCGGCATGGGCGCCGATGGCGCCGCCGGTGCGTTGGAGATCGGCAACAAGGGCGGCCATGTGATTGTGCAGGATGAGAAAACGAGCGTGGTGTGGGGGATGCCTGGGGCGACGGTCAAGCTGGGGGCGGCGCATGAGATTCAGCCATTGAGCTTGGTGGATGAGGCGATCATGCGCTTTTTTGGCGGAGGTAAGTAGTCATGTCGATGACGGATCGTGAATTCAAGTATCTGAGCGCGTTTCTCCTCAAAGCCAGCGGGATTGTGGTCAACGAGGACAAGATGTACCTGCTGCGTTCGCGTATGCAGCCGCTGCTGCGGAAATACAAGATCGCCTCGATGGATGAGTTGGCACAGCAGGTTCGCAGCAACGAGCGCGGTCCGTTGGCGCACGCGGTGGTCGATGCCATGACCACCAATGAGACCCTCTTTTTTCGCGATCAGTACCCGTATGATGCGTTGAAAACACTGATTTTTCCGGAAATTGTCCACAGCAAGGGGGTTGGCAAGCGCATCAATATCTGGTCGGCGGCATCCTCGCGCGGGCAGGAGGGGATTTCGATTGCCCTGACGGCGATGGAGTCGGTGCCGCAGGCGGATCGGCGGGTACGCATTCTGGGCACCGATCTGTCGGATGAGGCGTTGGCCTATGCCAACGAGGGGCTCTATACCCAGATGGAGGTGCAGCGCGGGATGCCGGTGAAGCTGTTGGTGCGCTTCTTTAACCAAGAGGGAACCAACTGGCGGGTCTGCCCGGAGTTGAAGGCGATGCTCACCTTCAAGAAGGCGAATCTGGTTTCCGACCAGCTCTCGGGAGTGGTGCGTCCGCATGGGCCGTTTGATATTGTTTTTCTTCGTAATGTCCTGATTTATTTCACGGTTGACGAGCGCAAGCGGGTGATCGACCGTATCGCCGCCAACATGGTGAAGGGGGGCTATCTGATCACCGGTGCCACCGAGGTGGCGCAAGGGGTGCGCTCCAAGTGGGAGATGGTGACTTTCAAGAATAAGCGGCTTTGGAAATTGAAGTAGGATCATGAAGATGATTGAACCACGAAGTTGATTGAACCACGAAGACACGAAGAGACGAAGGAATATTATTAGCTGATCGCGTACACGACCTATCTACTTCTTTGTGTCTTCGTGTCTTTGTGGTTCAATAGGTGGTTCCATTTGTTGTGAAGAATATTTGCTCGGCTCCGCATTGTGTCGGAGCCGTTTTTGTTTCGGAGGTGGCGATGGCGGCTGGATTTGAACTGATTCCGGCGATTGATCTTAAAGGGGGGCACTGCGTGCGCCTGCGGCAGGGGCGGATGGAGGATGCCACCGATTACGGTGATGACCCGGCGGCGATGGCGCTTCATTGGCAGCAGGCGGGGGCATTGAGATTGCATGTGGTCGATCTCGACGGTGCTTTTGCCGGCAGGCCAGAGAACCGGGATGCGGTGGAGGCGATCTGCAACGCGCTCGATATCCCGGTGCAGTTGGGTGGCGGGTTGCGTGATCTTGCCACCATCGAATCGATTCTGCGGCTCGGCGTGCAGCGGGTGATTCTGGGATCGGTGGCGGTGGCTGATCCGGCGCTGGTGGAGGAGGCGTGCACCCGTTTTCCCGAGCGTGTCTGCGTTGGGATTGATGCCAAGCAGGGGATGGTGGCGGTGCATGGCTGGGGTGATGTGACATCGGTGTCGGCGATCGATCTGGCGCGGCGCTTTGCCGATGTCGGTGTGGCGGCGATCATCTACACCGATATCGCCCGCGACGGGATGTTGACCGGCCCCAATATCGAGGAGACCGTCAAGCTGGCGCAAGCGGTGCCGATTCCGGTGATCGCTTCCGGTGGGGTGGCGCGGTTGGCCGATGTCCAGGCGTTGGCCGCCCATGTGGACGATGGCGTGGTCGCCGCCATCACCGGGCGGGCGATCTATGAAGGGACGCTCGATTTTGCCGCGGCGGTGGCGGCGGTTGCTTAGCAAGCGGATCATCCCCTGTCTCGATGTGGCCCACGGCCGTGTGGTCAAGGGGGTGCAGTTTGTCGATCTCGTCGATGCCGGCGATCCGGTCGAGGCGGCGATCCGTTACGACCGGCAGGGGGCGGATGAGCTCACCTTTCTCGATATCCGCGCCAGCCATGAAGATCGCGATACGCTCTACCACATGGTCTCCGCGGTGGCGGCGGAGGTCTTTATGCCGCTGACGGTGGGTGGCGGGGTGAAGGCGCTGGCCGACATCGAGCGCCTGCTCCATGCTGGTGCCGATAAGGTGTCGATCAACTCGGCGGCGTTGATGCGGCCGGCGCTGGTGGAGGAGGCGGCCGAGCGTTTTGGCTCCTCCACCATCGTGGTGGCGGTGGACGCCAAGCGGGTGGGCGACCACTGGGAGTGCTTTACCCACGGCGGCCGCAAGCCGACCGGCATCGATGCGGTGGCGTGGGCGAAACGGATGAGCGACGCCGGGGCGGGGGAGATTCTGCTCACCAGCATGGATAGCGACGGCACCAGAGGCGGCTACGACCTGCCGCTGACCCGCGCGGTGGTGGATGCGGTCGCCGCCAATGTGGTGGCCTCCGGCGGGGTTGGTTCCTTGCAGCATCTGGTGGATGGGTTGACGCAGGGCGGTGCCGACGCGGTGCTGGCGGCCTCGATCTTTCATTTTGGCGAGTACACCATCGCCGATGCCAAACAGGCGTTGGCGGCGCAGGGTATCCCGGTTCGGTTGTAGGGATCCCTGAATGGAGTGGGCATCGCAGTTTGTTGCGGAGTATGGCTACTGGGCGGTGTTCGCATGGACCTTTATCGAGGGGGAGTCGGTCTTTATCGCCGCGGCGGCGCTGGCGGCGGTGGGGTTGATGGAGCCGTGGAAGGTGATCGTGGTGGCGGCGTCGGGCGCCTATGTCGGCCACTTGGTCTTTTTCGGTTTGGGGCGTTGGCGCGGGCTCGCTCTGATTCGCGCCATTCCGGCGCTCAACCGCCACTATCCCAAGGTGAATATCATTCTCGATCGCTATGCCCACTGGTCGATTTTCATCTTCCAATACCTCTACGGTACCCGCATGGTGGCGGCGCTGCTGTTCGGTTGCTCCTCCATCACCCTGTTGCGCTTCGCCGGCTGGCAGGTGGTGAACTGTATCAGTTGGTCACTGGTGATTTACACCGTCGGCCATCTGTTGGGGCTGGCCGCGGTGACCATGCTCAACCGCTTCGGTCTGATAGGATTGCTGGTGGTGGCGGGTGTGGTGCTGGTGCTCTTCTTTTGGGGGGGCGGGCGGTTGCACCGGCGGATGAACCGTTGGTGGCAGGGGCTGGAATAGGTGGAATATGGTGGTCTCTTGCGGGATGACCGGTTACCATTGCCGCCTGATGTTTTCCCCGATGTCAAGTTGTAACCGATGAGCGGAATGATGCATCGTCCGCCGCCGATATCGTCGTTTCTGCCGGCGGAGACGGTCGATATGATGATGCACTACGGTGGTGACCTGCCCAAGGACTTCGCCGTTGAGGAGCAGATGACGGTGCTGTTCACCGATCTGCGAAAGTTCACCCAGTTCTCCGAGACGCATGATCCGCATAAGATCTATGAGACGCTGAACGCCAGCATCGCGCAGCAAACCAAGATCGTTGCCCGAAACCACGGCAGCATCAACAAGTTTCTCGGGGACGGCATTCTGGCGATTTTCGCCGGAGAGGAGCGCACCGCCAACGCCTGTCAATGTATGCTCGACATGGCGCGCGAGTTGCCCGCGGTGAAGCGGGACGATGATGACTACCAGCAGTGCGGGGTCGGCTTCGGCATGCAGGATGGCAAGGTGCTCTACTGCCTGCTGGGTGATGAGAACCGTCGCGAGTTTACGGTGATCGGTGATGTGCCGAACACCGCTGCGCGGCTGTGTGGCTCGGCGGCGGCGTTCGAGGGGCTGATGACCGAGGCGTGCATGCAACGGTTGCCGAAGGAGATGGCCGAGGAGAGTGTCAGTTTTTTCAAGGAGATGCAGCTTCGCGGCAAACGCAAGCCGATCAAGGTCTATCGTATCCGGCCATAATCAAAAACAATATATCTGAACCACGAAGACACAAAGGCACAAAGAAGAAAGGTTTGTGGTTGCAGTATTGATCTGGACGCATTGACCAGCAGAGCTGTAGCCATTCTTTCATTCCTTTTCTTTGAGCAGATCGCAAAAAGTCCGTCCGTGGACTTTTTTGCGAAGTCATCTTCTTTGTGTCTTCGTGTCTTTGTGGTTCAAAAAAAACAGGAGTATGAACGATGTCTGAACCCTCGATTCTGAAGGTGGGCGAGCGATCCTACCGTTATTACCCGTTGTCGGCGGCGGGCGATGTGGCGCATCTGCCCTGTTCGCTGAAGATCCTGCTGGAAAACCTGCTGCGCCGGGTCGATGGCGAGGTGGTGACCGAAGATGATGTGCGGGCTCTGGCGGCGTGGACGCCCGAAAGCGACGCGCGCGAGATCGCTTTTATGCCGGCGCGGGTGCTGATGCAGGATTTTACCGGCGTGCCGGCGGTGGTCGATCTGGCGGCGATGCGCGATGCGGTGGTCTCCTTGGGTGGCAGTGCCGACAGCATCAACCCACTGGTGCCCGCCGAGATGGTGATCGACCATTCGGTGCAGGTGGACCGCTTCGGCAGCGACGGCGCGCTGGCAGAGAA
>WFMN01000100.1 GCA_015489095.1 Mariprofundaceae bacterium
ACATGGCGCGGGGCGATGTTGACGGCGGCCAGATTAGCGCTAAAGGCGTCGATCGCGGCGGGGGTGAGCGGCTTGCTCTTCCACTGGCGCTGGTTCTTGGTGAATAGCGCGAAGGCGTTGGCTCCGATCGCATCGGCGTTGAGCGGGGCGTTTTCCACGCCGCCGCTGGCGCTGACATGAGCTCCGATATATTTCATTGCGGGCCTCCTATTTGCCTAGCACATCGCAACAAGTCCGTCCGTGGCAATTCGCGGTTGGAAACCGCTCCTACAGCCTGTGAGGCGGGGAATCCTTGCCCCGAACCGTCCGTGGCCGTGATGATGACTTGTTGCGTGACTTGTTGCGAAGTCGTCATTTACTGGTCAGGTTGTGTACCCCGTCCCAATCGTCGGGCGGGGGATTGGCGATGAGGTCGCGTACCCGGGCAATCATCACCTGATAGAGGCCATCCTGCGGCCCTTGCGGTGGCCAGCGCCGATCCAGCGCCTCGAAGGCGGCCAGCGCCGCCTTGAAATCGCGGTTCTGCATCAGCTTCCACGCCTTTTGGTACGCCTCGTCGCGCTCGATGTCGATGGGATCCATCTTGTCGTGTTCATTGATCGGCTGCATGAGATCCACCGGGGTTGAGCGACCCACCACCCGCACCCGGTCGATAAAGCGGCAGTAGATCTTGTCGCGGATCATGTCGCGGGTGTCGCCGCTGACCAGAATCGGCACCTTGTACTGCTTGCCCACCCCCTCCAGCCGCGCGGCAAGGTTCACATGGTCGCCCATCATGGTGTAGTTCATGCGCGATTCGGCACCCATGTTGCCCACCACCATCGGGCCGCTGTTGAGGCCGATGCGGATGTTGACCTCCGGCAGCCCCTCTTCGCGCCACTTGGCGCGCATCTCGCCCAGCGCCCACTGCTGCTCTAGCGCCGCCATGGTGCACTGGTAGGCGTGATCCTCCATCGGCAGCGGGGCGCCGAAGAAGGCGATCACGGCGTCGCCCTCGTATTTGTCGATGGTGCCGCCACGGGCGAGGATGATGTTGCTCATCGCCGACAGGTATTCGTTGAGAAAGGCGACCAGTTGCGTCGGCGTCATCTTCTCGGAGAAGGTGGAGAAGGAGGCGATATCGGAGAAAAAGGCGGTCAGCACCCGCTCCTCGCCGCCCAGCTTGAGCATGTCGGGGTTGTTGGCGAGGTCTTCCACCAGCTCCGGCGACAGGTAGCGCGAAAAGGCCTCGGTGATGAAGGAGCGTCTGCCCGCCTCCACCACATATTCAAACAGCGTGGTGGGAATGGTGGTCATCAACACCCCTAGGATGAGGTAGGTGATCTTTACCCACAGGTGGTACTCGGTGAAGGCGTAGAACGAGCCGTAGGCGAGCAGCAGCGGCGCGGTGATGACGATGACCCCCTGCGACAGCGCACTGCGCCGGCGTACCGCCCAGCCAAGGAGGAGGCTGAGCAGAAAGGTGGCCGCCAGCTCGTTCACCTCCAGCCATGCCGGGCGCTGGAGCGCCTCGTCGTGCAGGATATTGTTGACCCCGGCGGCGTGGTTTTCCACCCCGGGGAACTTCTCGTCGAACGGCGTCGGCCGCATGTCGAAGATGCCGATGGCGGTGGCGCCGAACAGCACCAGCGCGTTGCGGAAAATGGCGGGATCGGCCTTGCCGTTTAGCACATCGGCGGCCGAGACATGGGTGAAGGTCATCCCCGGGCCGTAGTGGTTGAGCAGCATGGCGCCGTTGGCGTCGGTGGGGATGGTGTGATCGCCGATGGTCACCTTGTTGACGCCGGTGATATCGGCCTCGACCGTCATCGGGGCGTGGTCAAGATAGATGGAAAGGGTCTGCATGCCGAGGTTGGGCAGCACCAACCCGTCGCGCTGCGCCATCAGCGGCACCTTGCGCACCATGCCATCCTGATCGGGAAAGAAGTTGAAAAAACCCTCGGCATCGACCACGGAGGAGAAGCGCTGCAGGTTGCCCTCGATCGCCGCCACATAGGGGATCATGCGTTCGCCCCCCTTGGCCACCTTGGAGCTGTAGGCCGAGGCGGAGGCGATCCACATCTCGTCGTCGAGCTTGGCCTTGGCCGCTTGGGTGGCGGCGTCGCTGCTGCCGTAAAAGAAGTAGCCGGCGGCGATCTTGTCGTGGTATTTGGTGAACACCGCCTCCAGTTGCGCATCGACATCGCCGATCGGCTGGTGTTGGTAGAGCCAGTTGGCGGCGTAGGGGTCGATCTGCCGCGACTGCCGCATCATGCGTAGCGACTCGGTGAGCGGGTTGCGCTGCTTCTCCGAGAAGATGATATCGAAGCCGAGCGCCTTGGCGCCGTACTGCCCCAGCACCCGATCCACAATGGTGGCGATCTTGTCGCGCGACCACGGCCAGCGCCCCACCTCGGTGACGGATTTGTTGTCGATCGCCAGAATCACGATGTGGGGGTCGTGCGGGATGGTGCCGCGGATGACAAAACGCTCATCCAGTGTTTTGCGCTCGATACTCTCCAGAAAGGCGGGTTGCATCAGCGCCAGCAGCAGCGCCGCCGCCGCCATGATGAAGACCAGCGGCATGCCGAGCCACTTCTCATGGCGTTCGATAAAGGCGGTGATGGTTTTCAACATAACATGCTCCTAGGCGCCACTAGGCCAGCGGGCTTCCCGCCCGTTGCCACGGGATCCGGTCGCGCGATTCGTAGGCGGTGCGCATGACCAGACTCACGGCCGCCAGCATGGTGATCAAGGCGGAACCTCCGTAGCTGATGAAGGGCAACGGTACGCCCACCACCGGCAACAGTCCACACACCATGCCGATATTGACGAAGGTATAGATGGTGAACATGGTGGCGACGCCGGTGCAGATCAGCGCGCCGAAGCGGGTGTGGGCCGATGCGGCGATGAACAGGATCCGGCTGATCAGCAGGGTAAACAGCAAGAGCAGGATCAGCGCCGCCACCATGCCCCCCTCTTCGGCCAACACGGCGAAGATAAAGTCGGTATGCTGCTCCGGCAGAAAATGGAGACGATCCTGGGTGCCGTGCAGAAACCCCTTGCCGAAGATGCCGCCGGAGCCGATGGCGATGGTCGATTGGATCACATGGTATCCGGCGCCGAGTGGGTCGCTCTGCGGGTCGAGAAAGGTGAGCACCCGCTGTCGCTGGTAGGCGTGCATCTTGTGCCACAGCAGCCACAGGCCGATGGGGCTGACCGCCACCATGGCGAGCAGCCAGCGCCAGCGAAACCCGCTGACGATCAGCATGGCCATGCTCTCCATCAGCACCACCAACGCGGTGCCGAGGTCGGGCTGGCGCACGATGAGTAGCGCGGCGACGATGGCCGCTAGCGAGGGAAGCAGCAGCGTGCGCCACTGGTCGCCGTCGCGGCTGGCAAACCAGTGCGCCATCATCAGCATCAGGGTCCACTTGATCAGCTCCGACGGCTGCAGATGGAGCGGGCCGAGATCTAGCCAGCGTCTGGCGCCCATCTGGACATCGCCGATCAGCGGCACCAACGCCAGCAGCAGCAGCGAGACGATGAACGCCGGCCAGATCAACAGCGCGGTGATCCGCAGCGGAATCAGGGTGCCGATCGCCATCACCACCAGCCCGATGCCCCAGAATTGGAGCTGTCGCCACCAGATGGCGTGATCCCCCTGGTGGACGGCCGAGTAGAGGGTGAGCAGCCCCACCGTGGCCAACAGCAGCAGCAACACCATCAACCACCAATCGAGTTTAGGCCAGAGGTTCATCATCAGTTGTCCGTGACATGGTGGATGACTTCGCGAGAAGCTGTCATCGCGGTCACGGACGGCCGCGCAAAAAAGTCCACGGACGGACTGTTTGCGATGGAATCATGATACTTGCGGGCGAAGGTATCGACGATGGCACGGGCGACTGGTGCCGCGGCGTGGCCGCCGTGGCCGCCATGCTCAACGAATACCGCCATTGCGATGCGCGGGTGTTCAAACGGGGCGTAGCCCATAAACCAGGCGTGATCGCGCTGTTGCCGTTTGACATGGCGGTGAATCTTCTTGCCCTCCTTGTCGCGTTGGGTGTGGATCACTTCGGCGGTGCCGGTTTTCCCCGCCGCGGAGAGCAGCGCGCCCGCGAATGCGGCGCGGGCGGTGCCGTGCAGCGCGCTGGTGGTGAGGTGCATGGCGTACTGCACCAGCCGTAGGTCGGATTTGCTGATCTCGGCTTGACGCACGACATGGGGTGTGGCGTCGGCGAGCAGGGTGGTGGTGAGCACCTTGCCGCCGTTGGCGATGGCCGCCGCCAGCCGCGCGATCTGAATGGGGGTGGCGGTCACGCTCCCCTGCCCGATGGCGGTGATCATGGTCTCGCCTTGGTACCAGTGCCGCCGCCGTGGGGAACTACCGGGAAAGTGGCCGCGCGCCTCGGCGGAGAGTTCGATGCCGGTGGGTGCCGCAAGCCCCCACTCCAGCGCGCTCTCGCGCATCTTTTCCATGCCGAGGCGGTCGCCTAGGTGGTAGAAGAAGACATCGCACGAGCGGGTGATGGCGGTGGTGAGGTTGATCCTGCCGTGGCCGTGGCTTTTCCAGCAGCGCAGCTCACGATCCGCCAGTTGAATATGCCCTTCGCAGAGATCGGTGCTGCGCACGAAGGGGTTGTGATGTTCCAAGCCGGAGAGGGCGACCACCAGCTTCAAGGTGGATGCCGGTGGATAGGCGGCCTGAATGGCGCGGTTGAGCAGCGGGTTGCTGGGGTCGTTGACCCACTGTTGCCACTGCTTGGCGCTCAATCCGGTGATGAAACGGTTGTTATCGAAACCGGGCTGACTGAGTAGCGTCAACACCTCACCGGTCTGCACATCGAGCACCACCACCGCGCCGGTACGGTTGCCCAGCGCCTTGGCCGCGGCCTGTTGCAGATCGATATCGATGCTGAGCCGTACATTTTTGCCGTCGATGGGCGGCACGCGCATCAGGGTGCGGGTGCGGCGGCCGTGGGAGTCCACCTCTTCGATGCGCGAGCCGGGTGTGCCGCGCAGCACCGCCTCCATGGCGCGCTCCATGCCGCTGCGTCCGATCGATTCGCCGCTGTGGTACCCCCGCTCCAGATCCTCGCTGTCGGCCAGCGCCAAGTAGCCGATCAGGTGGGCGGTCAGCGCGCCGTAGGGGTAGATGCGGTGGCTGGCGGCGGTCACCTGAACGCCGGGCCAGTGGTGTTGGCGGCTGGCGATCGGTGCCGCCTGCCGCCAGCTCAGTTTGTCTTGCAGCAATACCGGCCGGTCGGGGCGGCGGTGGCGGATTCGCTGCCGCATCCTGTTGCTACGGGCGGGTGACCACCGCAGTTGCCCGGCGATAAACCGGAGCGTGGCGTCGAGGTTTTCCACCCGCTCCGGGATCAGCGATAGCCGGTAGGAGAGCTTGTTGCCGGCCAGCACCCGGCCGCGGCGATCGACGATCTCGCCCCGCACCGGAAGTTCGGGAACGGCATCCATCCGGTTGCGGTCGGATTGCAGCAGCAGCCCGGCATGCTGCATCCACTGCAGATAGAGCAGGCGGCTGCAGAGCAGGAGCAGAAGCAGGAGCATCACGCCGCCGGCGATCATGATCCGGCGGCTGAAGTCGATGCGTAACTGCTGTTGGTCTTGCGGGCTTTTCATCGTGTTTCCGGCTGCATCTGCTCACCATTGGGCGATGGGATGGCGAGGTCACGAATCCAGTACCACAGGGCAACGGCGAGCAACAAGGTGAGCGCGATGGCGCGCGGGTTCCACCCCTCGATCGCCATGGGGATCAGGGCGATGACAAGCAGCGCGACGCGTTGCGGCAGCGCCGCCCCTAGGCGCAGGTCGATCCGAACCAGCAGCAGCAACGCGGCGATCACGGCCAGCAGCGTGGGCGGCCACGGCTCCCAGTAGAGGATCAGGTCGTGAAGCAGCAGCAGGGGGAGCACCCACGGCCAGTGGCGGCGGCGGGCGGCGAGGGCGGCGATCAGCAGCGCGCCGCTCAGATCGGGGAGGAGCAGATTGTCGGGGGCGGCAAGGTTGATCAGCAGGGCGGCAATGGCGAGCAGGGTGCCGAGAATGGGAATCATGGTGTGGCGCTGTAGGGGTCTGTCGGGCGGTGGGCGACGGCCAACCACTGGTTGCGCTGCCAATGGGCGGTGGGCACCGCGGTGACATGGACGAAGAGCGCCCCGGGGATGGGGTGGATCGCGGTGATGCGGGCGACGGCGATCCCCCGCGGGATGAGGCCGCCCGCGCCGCTGGAGTAGAGGATGTCCCCCACCTTCGGCTGTCGGGTGCGGGCGATCATACCGATGCTGAGATGGTCACCCTCGCCGTGGACGAGGGCGTTCAGCGTCTGTTGGCGGTTGGTGACGGCAACCGCGATGGCGGCGTCGAGCACCGTGCGCACCGTCGCGTGCCGGTCGTTGGCGGCGGTGACGATACCGACGAGGCCATCTTCCGATACCACCGCATCGTCCACGGCGGCACCTTCAACGCTAAGCAGCAGGTGGCGGTGTTCGTCGTCGGGGGAGGAGGTCACGCTGTAGGCGGTCAGCCAGCGGTAGGGCGGGGGGCGGTGGATCGCCAACAGCTTGCGCAAGGCGCGGTTTTCCTGCCGCAGGTGGGCCGCTTCGCCGCGCAGCGCGCTCAATCGACGCAACTGCTGCCTGCTGCGGAGTAGCTGCTGGTGCAGGTCGGATTGGCGCGCGGCCCACGACGAGAGATCCTGAATCAGACTGGTGGGCGTTTGCAGCAGCTCAATCAGTGCCGCCGATTGCAGGAGCATCCGCTCTCCCGGCAGCCACGGGCGCAGTAGCAACAGGATCGCTAGTGTTGCCACGCCCCCGATCAGCAGGTGCATCAGCTTCATGGTCGGAATGGTTTGGGCGGAGGCTTACTCCTCGTAGAGCACAACCCGCATGCGATCCAGCTCTTCCAGCACCATGCCGCTACCGACCACCACGCAGTTCAGCGGCTCATCGGCCACGGTGATCGGCAGGCTGGTCTCCTCGCGCAGCAGTTGGTCGAGCCCGCGTAACAGGGCGCCGCCACCGGTCAGCATGATGCCGGTATCGACGATGTCGGCGGCCAGCTCCGGCGGGGTGCGCTCTAGGCAGATGCGGATCCCTTCGACGATGGCGTTGACCGGTTCGCTGATCGCCTCCAGCACCTCGGCCTCGTCCAGCAGCAGGTTTTTGGGGACGCCGTTGATCAGGTCGCGCCCCTTCACCTCCATCTTCCGGTTGTCGTTTTGCGGGTAGGCGCTGCCCAGCTCGATCTTCAGCTTCTCCGCGGTGGAGGTGCCGATCAGCAGGCTGTATTTGCGGCGCAGATGGTTGACGATGGCGTCGTCCATCTTGTCGCCGCCAACCCGCACCGAGCGCGAATAGACGATGCCGCCGTAGCTGATAACCGCGATCTCGCTGGTGCCGCCGCCGATATCGACCACCATCGAGCCGGCCGCTTCGGTGACCGGAAGACCGGCGCCGATCGACGCCGCCATCGGCTCCTCGATGAGGAACACCTGCCGCGCGCCGGCGGAGAGCGCCGATTCGCGGATGGCGCGCCGCTCCACCTGGGTGGAGCCGTAGGGGATGCAGATCACGATGCGCGGCGCGATGCCCCAGCTTCGCTTGTGCACCTTGCGCAGGAACTGTTTGAGCATCTCCTCGGTCACCACAAAGTCGGCGATGACCCCGTCCTTCAGCGGGCGGATGGCCTCGATGGCCGCGGGTGTCCGCCCCAGCATCTTTTTGGCGTCGAAACCGACCGCCAGCACCCGGCGCGGGTGACGCGAATCGCCGTTGTGCACCGCGACCACCGAGGGTTCGTTGAGCACAATGCCCTCGCCACGCACATAGATAAGGGTGTTGGCGGTGCCGAGATCGATCGATATGTCACGGGAAAAGAAGCCGAAAAGCGATTGAAACATGGAATCCTCAAAGGTTCGGGAGTGGTGCGTTGCGCACGAAAGTCGAGCGAGGTTAATTGGTTGGGGGGTGATGTAAAGCGCCCGCATCCTTTATGGGGTGTTTTTTGACATCGCGCGGCCGTTTCCCAGCCTTGGCATGATGCGTGGGAATGGACGAAGGCTAGGCGTGCGGCTGTTGATGGTGGCGTGGATGACGCTGCTGGCGGGCTGCGCCACGGTGGAAAACCATCACGATCCGCTGGAGAAGCTGAATCGCGTTACCGACGGCTTCAATACCGTGCTGGACAAGCTGACGCTGGCGCCGACCGCGCGCGGCTACGGCCAGGTGACACCGGGGCCGATCCGCACCATTGTCAGCAACTTTTTCGACAACAGCGTCTATATGAATGTGGTGTTGAACGACTTCCTGCAGGGGAAGGCGGCGCAGGGCAGCGCCGATTTCGGCCGCTTTCTGATCAACAGCACGCTCGGTGTGGGCGGGCTGTTTGACCCGGCAAGCAGCATCGGGTTGACCAAGCACGATGAAGATTTCGGCCAGACGCTGGCCAAGTGGGGGGTTGGTCAAGGGGGGTATATTGTCTATCCTTTTTTCGGTCCCAACTCCTACCGCAACACCCCCGACTTTATCACCGCCACCCTGACCGATGTGCTATTCTGGGTCTCGCTGTCGGCGGCGCCGGCGGTGACGGTTCCGCTCACCATCCTCAAGGCGATCGACAAGCGCTACCGCCTGATTGCCGCCGCCAACCTTCGTGATGACATGGCGCTGGATCCCTATGTCTTTACCCGCGAGGCGTGGCGGCAACACCGCGAGTATCTGATCTACGACGGCAACCCGCCATCCGCCCAGTCATCCGGCGACGACTGGGAGCAAGATGACTGGGAGAACGACGGCGGTTAGCACCTTCCCTCCTTATTGTAGCGCTTGAACCTGTGCTGGTTTGCCCTTATGAATACAGGTAGAATCGTTTTCAAGGAGGTTTCCCATGATTGATCCCAACCGCATGACGCAGAAGGTGCGCGAGGCACTCGCCTCGGCGCAGACGCTGTGTGCCAAGCTGCAGCATCAGGCGCTCGATGGCGAGCATCTGCTGGCGGAGTTGCTGGCGCAGGAGCAGGGGCTGGCATCGCAGTTGGTGGCGCGCTGCGGCGGGGATGCCGCCGCCCTCTCTCAGGCGGTGCAAGAGGCGTTGGCGAAGCTGCCCCGGGTCACCACCAGCGGCGGGCAGGATCGGCTCTATGTCACCCAGCGCGTGGAGCGGCTGTTTGCCGCCGCCGAAGAGGAGGCTGGCAAGCTGGGCGATAGCTACATCTCGGTCGAACACCTGATGCTGGCGCTGGTCGATGAGGGCAAGCAGAGCGAGGCGGGCAGGGCGTTGGCGGCGCAGAAGGTGACGCGCGATGCGCTGCTGGCGGCGTTGCAGGCGATTCGCGGCAACCAGCGGGTGACCACCGACGACCCCGAGGCCAACTACGATGCGCTCAACAAATATGGCATCGATCTGGTCGAGCAGGCGCGCAGCGGCAAGCTCGATCCGGTGATCGGCCGCGATAGCGAGATTCGCAGCGTGATCCGCATCCTGTCGCGCAAAACCAAGAACAATCCGGTGCTGATCGGCGAGCCCGGCGTGGGCAAAACAGCGATTGTCGAGGGGTTGGCGCAGCGCATCGTGGCCGGCGATGTGCCGGAGGGGCTGAAGGATCGCACCATCTTCGCGCTCGACATGACGGCGTTGATGGCGGGCGCCAAGTATCGCGGCGAGTTCGAGGAGCGGCTCAAAGCGGTGCTCAAGGAGATCAAGGCCTCCGACGGCCGCATCCTGCTCTTTATCGACGAGCTGCACACCATCGTCGGCGCCGGCAAAACCGAGGGCAGCAGCGATGCCGGCAACATGCTCAAGCCGATGCTGGCCAGGGGTGAGTTGCACTGTATCGGCGCCACCACCTTGAGCGAGCATCGCCAGTATATCGAAAAGGATGCGGCGCTGGAGCGCCGTTTTCAGCCGGTGATGGTCGATGCGCCGGGAGTGGAGGACTCGATCTCCATCCTGCGCGGGCTGCGCGAGCGTTTTGAGTTGCACCACGGTGTGCGCATTCAGGACGCGGCGCTGGTGGCGGCGGCCACCCTGTCGGATCGCTACATCTCCGACCGTTTTCTGCCCGATAAGGCGATCGACTTGGTCGATGAGGCCTGCGCCTCCATCCGCACCGAGATCGATTCGATGCCGGCGGAGTTGGATGAGATCACCCGCAAAACCATGCGCTTGGAGATTGAGGCCACCGCGCTCAAGAAGGAGCATGACGAGGCCAGTCGGCAGCGGTTGGAGCTGCTGCAGCGCGAGCTGGCGGATCTACGCAGCGAGCGCGACGCGTTGACCGCCCGTTGGGAGGCGGAGAAGTCGGAGATCGGCCGTGTGCGCAGCCTGCGCGAGCAGATCGACCAGACGCGGCTGGCCATCGAACAGGCGGAGCGCGCCTATGATCTGGATAAGGTGGCCAAGCTGCGCTACGGCGTGCTGCCCGATCTGGAGCGGCAGTTGGCCGAGGCGCTGGCGAGCAAGCAGGAGCAGTCGCTGCTACAGGAGGAGGTGACCGAAGAGGAGATCGCGCAGGTGGTGTCGCGCTGGAGCGGCGTGCCGGTCTCCCGCCTGATGGAGGGGGAGCGCGAGAAGCTGCTGCGGCTGGAATCGGCGCTGCACGAGCGGGTGGTCGGCCAGCACGAGGCGGTGCAGAAGGTGGCCGATGCCGTGTTGCGCGCCCGCGCCGGAATCAACGCCGCCAACCGTCCGATCGGCTCCTTTATCTTTTTGGGGCCGACCGGCGTCGGTAAAACCGAGCTGGCGCGCACGCTGGCGGCGACGCTGTTTGACTCGGAAGAGGCGATGGTGCGCATCGACATGAGCGAATACATGGAGAAGCACGCGGTCTCAAGGCTGGTGGGCGCCCCTCCGGGGTACATCGGCTTCGATCAGGGCGGGCAGCTCACCGAGGCGGTGCGGCGCAAGCCCTACTGCGTGCTGCTGTTCGACGAGATCGAGAAGGCGCATCCCGATGTGTTCAATATCTTGCTGCAACTGCTCGACGACGGGCGGCTGACCGACTCCGGTGGGCGCACGGTCGATTTCCGCAACACCATCGTCATCATGACCAGCAATCTGGGCAGCGATCTATTGCTGGAGGGCGGCGTGACGGCGGAGACGCAGGCGCAGGTGTTGGCGCTGCTGCGCGGCCACTTCCGGCCGGAGTTTCTCAACCGCATCGACGAGGTGGTGCAGTTTTCTCCGTTGTCGCAGCAGGAGGCGGAGCAGATCGTGCGGCTCTTGATGGCCGATGTGATCGACCGCATCCGCGGGCGCGGCATCACGCTCACGGTCACCGATGGCGCCTACGCGCTGATCGCCCGCGAGGGGTACGATGTCAGCTACGGCGCCAGACCGCTCAAGCGCTTCATCCAGCGCCATGTGGAGACGCCGCTGGCACGCCGTATCCTCGAGGGGGACGCCACGGCGCTCACCCTCGATTGCCGCGATGACGCGCTGGTGATCACCTAACGGCCGGCGGCCTTCGCGGTCTGGAGACCGCTCCTACAGAGCCCGCTGTA
This sequence comes from Mariprofundaceae bacterium, assembly GCA_015489095.1. Taxonomy (GTDB): domain Bacteria; phylum Pseudomonadota; class Zetaproteobacteria; order Mariprofundales; family J009; genus S009-29. The sequence goes on from WFMN01000100.1 coordinate 11,502, forward strand.
GGAGGGGTCTCCGACCCCGAACACGGGTTGACTCAGGCGGCCTTCGCGGTCTGGAGACCGCTCCTACGGGATCCGCTGTAGGAGGGGTCTCCGACCCCGAATGGCGGCTGGGCTGGAATGGAGGCGAGCATGCGATACCCCGTAGTAATCCATCACGAGGAGGGTTGCGCCTATGGCGTGATCGTTCCCGATCTCCCCGGCTGTTTTTCCGCCGGTGAATCGGTGGACGACGCGATCAATTAGACGAAAGAGGCGATCGAATGCCATCTTGAGGGGTTGATCATCGAGGGTGAACCTGTGCCGACAGCGCGCGATATCAGCGCTCACGCCGCTAATCCAGACTACGCGGATGGTATCTGGGCGCTGGTGGATGTTGATCTTTCCCAGCTCGGCGACAGGGCGCGGCGTATCAACATCACCATGCCCGAACGGGTATTGGCGATGGTGGATCGCGCCGCGCGCGCTGCTGGTAAGAGCCGCAGCGGGTTTCTCGCCGATGCCGCGGTGAGGATGCTGGCGAACTGACCGCGTCGCGGTGAGTTCATGGTCTGCTCGCCATTCGCGGTCTGGAGACCGCTCCTACGGGGCTGTTCCCCCACTGTAGGAGGGGTCTCCGACCCCGAATGGCGATCCCGAACCGGACTATTGACACGCCTCCCGTGGTTCATAGCTTTGCCCCAAAGGGAGAAGGGCGTTGTGCGGTGTCAAGCGGCCGATCCTCTTCTGTTGACAGGAGTTTTGGCATGATGTTTGCGACCAACCAACCAACCAACCAACCAACCAACCCATAACCCGCTAGCCAAAATCTTTCCCGCTTCGGCGGCGTGGCTGCCGCTCTGCGCCGGGGCGCTGCTGGTGGCTGGAGCCTTGACCTTCTCCGCCGGTTGCGGGGGCGGAGGCGGTGCTGCGGTGGGGGCAACCAAAAAGTTCTCGATGGTGACGCCGGTGGTCAGTCGGGGGGTTGTCGGCGATATCTACGGCAGTCCCGA
>WFMN01000101.1 GCA_015489095.1 Mariprofundaceae bacterium
ACGGGGAGTCCACGCTCTCCACCGGGATATTGAGCGCGGTCATGGCATCGATTACCGCCGAAAAGAGCGGCGCGGCATCCACATCATAGACCCGCGCATCCAACGCAACCGCCTTACCCGCCACCATCTTCTTGGCCGCGGCGGGGATCGCCGCCGCGGTGAGCGGCGCGTTCGAAGTGGCCACTGACTTCGCCATCGGCACACGAACTTTCCCTTGCAATTCAGGGGGAACCACCAGAGGCGGCCGTGACGGAGCGGTTGGCTCGCCCCCCTCTTTGGTCACCGAGGCACCCGTGCCCTCATCCATCCCCCAAAAGAGTTTGGGCATGTCGCTACAGCCTGCCAGCATCGATATCAGGAGAAAAAGAGTAAAATAATTGCGTTGCATAGCGCTGCATTCCAGCGCCGACACCACTTTAGGTCAACTAAAAGCGGAACCCTCCACGCACAACCCGGCACGCAACTTCGCCACCACCGCGCCCAACTGCCCGGCGCGGTACCAACCGTCGCACCCCACCGTCATCCCGTGCAGCGCCACCGCGCACGCCGCCGCCCGGCTTGGCGCCACCCCCTGCGCCAACAGCGCCCCCACCATGCCCGCCAGCACATCGCCGCTCCCCGCGATCGCCAAGCGGTTGTTGCCGAAAGGAGAATAACGCACAGCGCCACCCGCCTCCCCGATCAGGGTGCCGAGCCCCTTCAACACCACCACGCCACCGAAGGCGGCAACCAGCGCCGCACACGCCGATGCGCGATCCCGCTGCACCTGACCCGCCGAGCTCCAGCCCAGCAAGCGCGCCGCCTCGCCGGGATGGGGGGTGATCACCGTGGGCGACTGGCGATCGCGCACCGCCTGCCGCAGCGCCGGATGCTCCGCCACCATGTTGAGCGCATCGGCGTCCAGCACCAGCGGCTGCGCCTCCTCCAGCAACCGCGCCAACCGCTCCCGCTGCGCCGTGCCCCAGCCCGGCCCCGCCACCACCGCATCGGCGCGTGACCGGTAATCGGGCGCAGCCGACGCCGGATGCACCATCTCCTCCAGCGCCGCCGTGGCCACAATCGGGTAGATCGCATCGGGCACCACCAAGCTGACCAGCCCCGCGCCCATCGCCTGCGCCCCCATCGCCACCAACCTAGGCGCGCCGCTGAACCCCACCGAACCGCCGAACACCCACAGATGGCCGCGCTGCTGTTTATGCGCCTCCGCCGGCCACACAGGAAGCCAATCGCGTACCTGCTCCCGCGTCAGTTGCTGCATGGCACCATCACCACCCCCCAAAAAGCAAAAGGCCCGCCGAAGCGAGCCTTTTCACGACACATAAGAAGAAATGCCGACCTCGCAAGAAGTCGTCATCGCGGCCATGGACGGACTTTTTGCGATGGGATCGGAAACAAACCGGTCAACCGGCCGCGAGCGCCTTCACGCTGCGATTGAGCCGGGAGACCCGCCGCGATGCCTGATTGGGGTGGATCAACCGCTTCCGCCCGGCGGTGTCGATCAGCTTGGTTGCCGCGCGCAGCGCCTCGCTCGCCTTGGCATGATCGCCGGTGGCAACCGCCTGATGCACCCGCTTGATCGCGGTGCGCATCGCCGAACGCTGACCGCGTTGCCGATCGCGAATCTTCAGTGACTGACGCGCCCTTTTCAGCGCCGATGCGTGGTTTGCCATGGTGTAAATCCAACTCCTGATACAGAATCCCAGCTCTTCGAACGGGGCGGCGCATTGTGGGAAACGCCATCCGCCTGTCAAGCGCCCGCGCGCCATCGCCGCCGGATTGCTGCCATTCGCACGCCGCATCGGCTAGCATCGCCGCCATGAATCCCCCGCTCCCCTCCTCGTGGGCGCTGCGGCTGCTGTTTGCGCTGCCGCTGATCGCGCTGCCCATCATCATCAACATCCGCATCTTCCCCTTTGTCGCCCCCAACGAAGAGCCCAAATGGGCGATTCTGACCGCCTACGGCCTGCTGTCGGGGCTGGCGCTGGCCACCTGGCTCTGGTTTCGCCATCGCGAACCGGTTCGGCTGCGCATGGGGATCACCGGCTACCTGTTGTTGACCTATTTTGCCATCCTGACCATCGGCATCTTCATCGGCGCCAACTGGGTGGAGGGAGCCATCCGTTACGCCTTCTGGCTCTTTTGCGGCCTGCTGTGGATGGTGGCCATCGCCGCCGCCCGCACCACCGTCATGCCGTGGATGCAATACTTCTGCTGGGGCAGCTCCATCAGCGGGCTCGCCTTCAGCTTTCACTACTGGTGGAACTACCTCCTCGACTACGACAAGCCGGGCTACAACCACTCCGTCCTCTTCTCCCCCATCGGCCATGTCAACTTCACCGGCGACGCCTTGATCATCGTGCTGCCGGCGCTGTTGTGGATGCTGGCCACACGCCCCAACCCCATTGAACGGGTCTTCAACTGGTTCTCCTGCTGCACCATGTTCATGATTCTGCTGATCGCCTCCAGCCGCGGCGCGTTGGGCGGCATGGCGCTGGCCGCCGCCATGTTCGCCGCCGGTGCCGCCCCCCATCTGTGGCGCTGGTGGAAACGGGAGCCGCGCACCGCCACGGCGCTCTTCCCCTCGCTGTTGATCCTCAGCACCATGGTGGTGGCCACCATCATCTACACCCAACTCCCCTATCACTTCCGTTCGCTGGGGCGGGTTTCCCACACCGTTGAGCAGGCGGAAGCGGTAGTCGAAAAGCAGAAGACACCCGTGGCCGGCAGCAACCACCCCCAACCACCGCTGGTCGCGCTCTGGCGCCGCCTCACCCCGCTGGTGGGCTTCGACCGCACCTCGATGTACGCCTCCTCCACCGCCATGATCGCCGACAAGCCGCTGCTCGGCCACGGCACCGGCAACTTCGCCTGGCTCTACCCCGGCTACTCCAACAAGTTCCCCGACTGGCGCGATCCGTTAAGCACCCCGCGCACCTTCACCACCAACCCGCACAACATCTTCCTGCAGATCGCCACCCAAAACGGCCTGCCCGCCGCCCTCATCTTCATCGGGCTGCTGGTCACCTTCTGGCTGGCGCTGCTGCTACGGGTGTGGAAAGCGTGGGACAGCTTCGCCGCCGCGGGATTGGCGGCCATGACGGCGGTGATCTTCGATGCCATGTTCAACCATGTCTTCTACAACCCGGCCAGCATGTTCGTCTTCGCCCTCTTCGGCGGAGTGTGGTGGGGCAAGCTGTTTGCCGACCGCCCAACCCCCGCCGTCCGCCTGCTGCTGCCTCCGCGCGCACTGGCTGCCATCTGCCTGATTCTTGCCACCGCGCTATCGGTGTGGCCGGCGCGCTGGATCATCTCGGAGTGGCATGTCGGCCGCGCCATGGCGCTGATGCGTCAGCCCGCGCTCGCCTCGCATGAATACGACATCGCCTACGCCAAGGATCGCGACAACTTCCGCGCCCTGTTCGGCGTGGCGCAATCCGCCTACCAGCGCAAGGACTACGCCACCGCCATCAAGCACCTGATCCACTTCGAGAAGATCTACCCCTACAACCCGCCCGCGCTCAACATGCTGGGCGCCGCCTACATGCTCTCCGGCCACTACCCCGAGGCCAAGGCGGCGCTGGAGCGAGCGCTGGTCAGCTACCCCGGCTTCACCATGGCGCAGCAGAACCTCGCCCGCGTCAACGCCATCCTCAACTACCAGAAACAGCGCGCCGCGCTACTGCAACGCCAACGCAACAAAGTGAAATAGCCCCCCCCGTAGGAGCGGTCTCCAGACCGCGAATATCACCGCCGGCCGTTAGGTGATCACCAGTGCGCCAAAATGAGATAATGCCATGCCACGGGAGAGAGTGCCGAAAGCCGCCAGAATACCCAATTGGCAGCCATGAACCCTAATCTCAACAACCCTCAACAAGATTTCTTGAGGAGCATATTATTGGCCTGCATGGCTTTCAGCAACGCTTGATAAGCAACTGCATACAGGTAATAGATGCAAATCCAAATTATGCCCAGCGTTCCAAACTGATCAAGCAAGAACATTTCATTGGGAGACATGACAATTTTTCCTCCCACCCCATACACAGAGCTGACCCATGGCGCTAAGATGCCGAGCAAGCCGAACATGGACGACACGCTCATGATTCTCCAC
>WFMN01000102.1 GCA_015489095.1 Mariprofundaceae bacterium
GCCCCGGGCTGCTGGGGGTGTATGGGCGTGCGCCGTCGATCCGCGGGGTGCCGTTCATGGTGTGGGACGCGGAGGCGCTCGATCGCTGGCGGACCAACGCGCGCGCGGTGAAGGTCAACACCCCGATGTATCTGGCGCCGCTCGCCGCCCGCGACCGCGCGGCGGTGATCGCTTGGTTGAAGCAGAACCGGTAGTTTTTTACCACAGAGGCACTTTTACCACAGAGGCACGGAGGGTAAGGTTTTCCTTTGTGTCTTGGTGGTTCATCTTTTTTCACCGCGGAGGCGCGGAGACGAGGAGGGTAAGAGTGTGTCTGGCGCAGGCCGGCATGACGGATTGCCTCGGCCTTGCTCTACCCCTCTGCGCCTCCGCGGTAAAATGTCCCGTCATTCCGGGCTTGACCCGGAATCCATGTGGGTTGCGGTCTATTTTTCACCACAGAGGCACGGAGACGCGGAGGGTAAGGGGAAGGTCTATGGTGCGCCGCATGACATTTCTTCTTTGTGTCTTCGTGTCTTCGTGGTTCAATCAATGCTCGTGCGCCGGCGTTGGACGAATTGGCTGATGGCGGTGATGCCGTGCTGCCGTAGCAGCCCGCGGCACGCCTCTTGGGCGTAGCCGACCAGGTTGGGGGCGTGGGCATCGGAGCCGTAGCTGAAGGGGATGCCGCGTTCGGCGGCTCCCTTGATGATGCGGCTTGTCGGGTAGATCTCGGCGCACGGCTTGCGCAGGCCGGCGGAGCTGATCTCCAGCGCCACGCCCGCGCGGGCGACGGCGTCGAGCATGGCGGTTTCCGCCGCCACCACCGCCTCCTGTTCTGATTTCGACGGGCGGTGACCGAACTTTTTGGCTAGATCGGGGTGGCCGATGATATCGAACAGCCCGGATGCGGCCGAATCGGCTACCGCCGCGAAGTATTGGCAGTAGGTGGCGCCGATGCCGACCTCATCCCAGCGGTCGCGCTCGTCGGGGTCGTCAAACGCCCAGTTGCCCAGGTAGTGCACCGAGCCGATCAGGTAGTCCCACGGGTACTGCGCGCTTAGCTGGCGCACAAAGGGCTCGCAGCCGGGGCGCCAATCGACCTCCAGCCCCAGGCGGATGGTGAGATGGCCGGCGAACTGGTCGCGCGCCGCCAGCACCTCGGCCACATAATCGTCCAGTTCATCCATGCGCATGCGCCAGTTGTCGTCCATGGCGGGCGGCATCGGCGAGTGGTCGGAGATGCCGATCTCGCTGAGTCCGGCGGCGATGGCCGCCTCGGCGTACTCGGCCACCCTGCCTTCGGCGTGGTTGCAGCGCGGGGTGTGCATGTGGTAGTCGGGTAGGGGGTGGCTCACTGCTTGCCCCCTTGAAGCAGCGCATCCGGAGAGACCCTAGCGCCGGCGAAACGCACCCCCCAGTGGAGGTGGGGGCCGGTGGCGCGGCCGGTGGCGCCGACTTCGCCGATGATCGCTCCGGCGGGGAGTTTATCCCCCTCATGGACATCGGTTTTTTGCAGATGGGAGAAGATCTCCACCAGCCCGTCGCCGTGGCCGACCACCACGGTGTTGCCGTTGAGGTACATGGCGGCGGTCAGCAGCACGACACCGGCGGCGGGCAGGGTGATGGGGGTGCCTGCCGGCGCGGCGATGTCGATGCCGGAGTGGGGGGAGCGCGGCTCGCCGTTGACGATGCGGCGCGCGCCGAGCGGGGTGGAGACGATGCTGTTGACCGGTTTGCCGATGAAGTGGAAATCGCTGTGGATATCCAGTTGCTTGCGGTAGCTGTCGCGCAGCAGTTGTTGATCGTGGCGGATCCGTTTGAGTTGGTCGCGATCGAAGACGGCCATGCTTTTCTTGACGGTGATGCGCGATAGGCGGAAGTGACCCGGCTGGATGGTGAGCCGATCGGTCGCGATGCCGTTGCCATCACGCCACCGCACCGGATAGTCGCCCGGTTTGCGGGCGATATCGACCCCGACCCACGCCTGAACGGTGCCGTCCGCTTGCGGGCGCAGCGGCCACGGCTGGCCGAACACGGTGACCGAGGTTGCACCTTGATGGGTCAGCACTGCGATGTCGCCTTGGGTTGCCCGCCACTCTTGGCCGTAGGCGCTGGGTGCGGCCAAGAGCAGGAGCAGCAGGAGCCATGGGTAGCGGGAGGGGCTCATTGTATGGATTTTGCCTGGGGTGGATGCAGGGTCAAGTCTTTTTACCGCGGAGGCGCGGAGGCGCGGAGAAAGAGGAGAATGTGTCATTGGATGAAGAGTTCGCGGTTGGAAACCGCTCCTACAGCCGGTAGGAGGGGAATCCTTTCCCCGAACCCGTGTGTGGCCGCGATGAAGAGTTGTGGCGATCTGCTCATTGTACGACTTCGACCTTGCGGGAGCCGTCGGCGAAGCGGAGTTGCAGCCGGGTGGTGGGTTTCAGTGGGCGACTGGAGGTTACCAGCGCGCCATCTTCGGCGGTGACCATGGCGTAGCCGCGCTCCAGCACCCGGTGGGGATCGAGCGCGCGCAGGGTTTGATCGGCCGCCATCCAGCGCTGTTTCTGCTGCTGATGCCGCCGCAGCAGGCGGTCGCGCAGGGCGCCGGCGGTTTCGCGCAGCACCTGTTGCCTCGGCGCCAGCGCCGGGGTGTGACGCTGCATGCGGAGCGCGATCGATTGGCAGCGCTGGCGCTGCCGCCGCAGCCGGGCGGGAAGCTGTTGCAGCCGCTGTTGCAGTTGCTGCAACCGCAATCGCCGGCTGCGTAGCTGTTCGCGCGGAGCCTGCCGTTGCAGTCGCCGCTGCAGATCCGTGCGCTGCTGCCCCTTGCCGCGCAGCGCCGCGTCGCAGCGGGATGCGAGGGTGGAGTAGAGGCGTAGCAGTTGGTGGTGGCGGTGGTCGGTGACCGATGCGGCCAGCCGTCGGCTGCGCTGTTGCAACGCTTGGAGCGGCTGCTTGGCGCTGTGGATGCGCCCGGCAACGATCTGCCGCAGCCGGTCGGGTGAGGTGACGCGGGCGGCGAGGGTCTGGCGGTCGGGGCAGCAGCGTTCGGCGGCGTTGGAGGGGGTGGCGGCGCGCAGATCGGCGGCGAGATCGGCCAGCGTGGTGTCGATCTCATGGCCGATACCGCTGATGATTGGCACCGGGCAGTCGATGATGGCGCGCACCACCTGCTCGTCGTTGAAGCACCACAGATCCTCCATGCTGCCGCCACCGCGGGCGAGCAGGATGAGGTCGGGCTTCCGCTTGGCAAGCGCGGCCAGTGCCCGGGCGATGGAGGCGGGGGCACTGCTCCCCTGCACCTGCGCCGGAGCGAGCGTCAGCCTAAGCCACGCCGGGCGGCTGCGCAGCACCTTGCGGATATCCTCGAGCGCGGCGGCGCTCTGCGAGGTGACGATGCCGATATGGGTGGGGTAGGCCGGCAGCGGGCGCTTGCGGGCGGGATCAAACCAGCCGCGCGCCGCCCACTCCCGCTTGCGCCGTTCAAACTCGGCGGCCAACGCCCCCTCGCCGGCGGGGGAGATGGCGCGTACCACCAGTTGGTAGCTGCCGCGCGGCGCGTAGAGCGAGAGATGGCCGTGAAACAGGAACTCGCCCCC
>WFMN01000103.1 GCA_015489095.1 Mariprofundaceae bacterium
TAGGCGGTCTGGTAGGCGATCAGGGCGTAGGCCGCGGAGTGGGACTTGTTGAACCCGTAGCCGGCGAACTTCTCCATCAAATCGAAGATCTGCTCCGCCTTCTCCTCCGGCAGCTTGTTCGCCGCCGCCCCCTTCATGAAGATGGCGCGCTGCTTGGCCATCTCTTCCGGCTTCTTCTTGCCCATGGCGCGGCGCAGCATATCCGCCTGCCCCAGCGTATAGCCCGCCAGCACCTGGGCGATTTTCATCACCTGCTCCTGATAGAGGATGACGCCGTTGGTCTCTTTCAAGATAGGTTCAAGCTGTGGCAGCGGGTAAACAATCTCCTGCCGCCCGTGCTTGCATTCGATAAAGTCGTCCACCATGCCCGATTCCAGCGGCCCCGGGCGGTAGAGCGCCACCAGCGCGATGATATCCTCGAAGCAGTCCGGCAGCATGCGGGTGAGCAGGCCGCGCATCCCCTCCGACTCCACCTGAAACACCGCGCTGGTCTCCCCCTTTTGCAGCAGGGTGAAGGTGGCGGCGTCATCCATCGGGATGGTGTCGATATTGAAATCGTGCCGCTCGGGCTGACGGCGGACATTGCGGCACGCCTTGTCGATCACCGTCAATGTTTTCAGCCCCAGAAAATCGAACTTGATCAGCCCCATCTTCTCCGCGTGCTGCATGTCCCACTGCACCACCTTGCCCTCTTCCCCCGCCACCTTGAACAGCGGCGCGATCTCCACCAGCGGCCGCCGGCCGATCACCACGCCGGCGGCATGGGTGCCAGCGTTGCGGTGGCGCCCCTCCAGCCGTCCGGCCAGATCGAACAGCCGGGCGACCTCGGCATCCTCCTCAACCAGCTTCGCCAAGCGGGGCTCTTCCGCCAGCGCCTTGTCGAGGGTGATCTTGAGATCGTCGGGAATCAGCTTGGCGATCATATTGACCTTGGCCAGCTCCATGCCCAGCACCCTTCCCACATCACGGATCACCGCCTTGGCCTTCATCGAGCCGAAGGTGATGATCTGCGACACCCGCTCCTCCCCGTATTTGCGGGTCACATAGCCGATCACCTCGCCGCGCCTAGCCATGCAGAAATCGATGTCGAAATCGGGCATGGAGATGCGCTCCGGATTGAGGAAACGCTCAAAAAGCAGCCCGTAGCGAATGGGATCCAGATCGGTGATCAGCATCGCGTAGGCAACCAGCGAACCGGCGCCGGAACCGCGCCCGGGCCCGACCGGTATCTGCTGCTTTTTCGCCCACTGGATGAAGTCCGCCACGATGAGAAAGTAACCGGGAAAGCCCATGCTGAGGATGATGTCGAGCTCGAAATTGAGCCGCTCCTCGTAGATGGCGCGATCCGCCTCCGGCGAACCGTGCAAGATGGCCGGCCAGCGCCGCTCCAGCCCCTCCGCCGCCTGTTGGCGAAAGAAACGCTCCAGATCCATCCCCTCGTCGGGCAGGGCGAAGTCGGGCAGTTGGTAGTTGCCGAACTGCAGATCGACATTGCAGCGGTTGGCGATATGCAGCGTGTTTTCCAGCGCCTCCGGGATAAAACCGAACAGCTCGGTCATCTCCGCTTCGCTTTTGAAGTAGTGTTGTGGGCCGACCCCGTCGTCACGCACATTTTCCAGCAGGGTCTCCTGCCCGATGCCGACGATGGCTCGGTAGGCCTCGAAATCGTCCTCGGAGACGAAATGGCAGTTGTTGGTGGCGACCAGTGGTAGGTCGAGGGTGTGCGCCAACTGGATGCGGCGCTGGTTCAACGCCTTGGAGCTGTCATCAAAGCTGGCCTGCAGCTCCACAAACAGCGAATCCTCGGCAAAGATGTCACGATACGCCCGCGCCAGCGCCACCGCCTGCTCCATCTCCCCCAGCCGCAGAAGGCGATCGATATCACTATCGCCGGAGGTAAGCGCGATCAGACCAGCGCTATATTGCGCCAGCACCTTGCGATCGATTCTGGGCTTGTAGTAAAACCCCTCCAGATAGGCGATGCTGACCAAGCGCAACAGGTTGTGCCAACCGCGGTTGTTGCCGGCCAGCAGCACGATCTTGGCATAGGAGGGGCGCCGCCGGGAGGGGCGCGCACGCTGGGTGAGATCATCCACCACATAGCATTCGCACCCCATCACCGGCTTGATGCCGCGCCGCATCGCCTTGCTGTAAAACTCAATCGCGCCGAAGAGGTTGCCGTAATCGGTCAACGCCACCGCCGGCTGGCGCAGCGCCACCACCTGATCCAGCATCTGGTCGATGGTCATCGGGCTCTGCAGCAGCGAATAATCGGAATGGGTGTGCAAGTGGACAAATCGTGAAAATCGCATGTCGGCAACGCTAACCAACGCCCCGCCATTGACCATCCCGACAGCACTCGAAGGCCATTCGGGGTCGAAGCCCCCTCCTACGGGGTCGGCACAATGGCTGATGTCGGTGTTGGTGGAAGCGGTGGATCACAACCTAGAGTAGTGGATAACTCATCCGAGCTTGCCGCCGCCAATAAAAATCCCAATAGGACTGGAAGCGGCGGCAAGCAGGATGGTGCCAGCGGTAAGCGGTATGCGCGGAAGCCTGTGCTGTGATTTGGTGTTAGATACAGGGATTGTAGTCGTCGTCGAAAATCGAGTTTCCTGCCCCATCAATCGTTGGCAGCAATTCTTCCACTATACTGCTTTCCCCCCACTCCACCTGCTCTTGCTGTTTCCGCACAGCGTGTTGCGCAACTCGCGGCTTACGAGCAGGCGGATTCTTTGCCTTTTCCAGTGCGTACTCATATGCGTGCGGCTTGGACAGCAACAAAAACAAGATATAGAGGATGGTGATCGGATGCCAGATAGCAGGAAGTACAGCCCTCATCTTGCGCCGCACCATCTCATCGCTGGGGACTTGCGCCTTCAGGCACTCCTTCTCCA
>WFMN01000104.1 GCA_015489095.1 Mariprofundaceae bacterium
CCGGGGAGAACTCCAGCGCATCATAGCCGACCGTGTGATCCGAGCAGACACATAGCGCGCGAAACGGGATGGTCGCGGCGCGGCTCCATGCGGTGAGCATCTGTGAGATCAGGCCGAGCGATGGCGCCAGCACCAGCGTGCGGGTCGCAGCCATCTGCTCGCGTACCCATAGCGCGGTGTAGGTTTTGCCGGTGCCGCAGGCCATGATCAACTGGCCGCGATCGTGGGCTGCCAGACCGGCCACGCAGTCGGCAACGGCGCGCTGCTGGTGCAGGCGTGGGGTGATGGTCATACCGGGAAAATGCTTCTCGCCCTTGTTTTTCATTGCATCACCTCCGTTCATCGATCACCGCCATCCGTTCCAGATCATCATTCCACCGCGCCATGCGCCGCTCATTCCACGCCGCCCACGCCTTTTTGGCCGCCCGCTCGTTCGGAAACCGCTCCACATCGAGCAGATCGTGACCAAAACAGCACGGTCCACCGGCAATCTGACCGCCACCCACCTCCGACCAGTAAGCCTTCCCGCAATGGCGGCATTCCACGATCGCGAGTGCTGGATCAGCCATTTGCCTCATTTTCCTCATTTGCCTTAAGGGGCAAAATCTGTAAGCCAGTGAAAAAACAGACGATTTGCCTCATTTTCCTCATTTGCGGGCAAAAGTAGTTCATCTCCACAAGCGATGCGCGCGCGTATGTGCGCGCGCCCACGCACATGTGTAATGGAGCAAATGGAGCAAATGAGGCAAAACATCTAGTAAACCAACCGTTTGCGCGATTGTGACATTGAGGAAAATGAGGCAAACAACTGGCAAATTGAGGCAAACGGCATCAAAACGCCTCATCATCGGCGGCGGTCTGCTTGTCAAAACTGTTGATCCGATCCGCCAGCCAGGACATCCAAGTAACCCCATCTGGTTTGGGGTCGTCATCCGGCAGCACCACATTGATCACCTTGGGTGGCTTCCCACTGCCCTGCAACACAGGTTTCTTTGCCGTCTTGACCCCTTTGATGATCCGCAGCCGCCCGCCGAACTTGATCGCGCTGTAGGAAAACCGCTCGCCCTCCTGACTGCACCAGTGGCAATAGCGGCGGTAAAGCGAGCGGAACGCACACGCCTGAGCCGGAAAGTCGAGCTCGCCGGCCAGCCACGCCTCGATGAAGCGATCGGGCGACTCCTTGCCGATGGCGATCAGATCGCGCCGTGCGGTTGTGTCTGGCGGTAGCGACCCCGGATGGAAGCCATCGAGATCCACGGCGTGCAGCAGGTGGTGATGCAGCGCGGCGATACCGCCGTTGTCACGCTCATCCATCACCGCGCGGTAGTAGTCGTGATCGCGCTTCTCCGGCGTCCAGATCACCGCATAGCGCCGGTCGTCGTTCTCCAGATGTACCGGCTGCACCTCGTTGGAGAGAAACACCATGTTCATGTGGTTCTGCTCATCGTGCGCCTGCATTCCCTTGGGGTTGATGCGGATCCAGTCGTCGGTGATCAGCCCCTTGAGTTTATTCTTTTGGTGAAACAGCTCCTGCCGCGCCACCACCTCGTTGGCGATCATGAATAGCTTGCGGCTTGCCCAGTCGTTGAACTTATCCTCGACATCGGCTTGGGTGATGATGCGGCCGTAGGTGCCGTAGATCGCCATCACCGCCTCGAAAAACAGATTCTTTCCCGCGCCCTGCCCGCCATGCACCGCCAGCGCGGTCTTCATTTTGGCTCCGGGATTCTGGATCGGGTAGGCCAGCCACTTGAGCACCCAGCGATAAAGCTCGCGCGGGTTGTCGTCGGCGCTGCACAGGTACTGCAGCAGATCGAGCAGCTTGTCGCAGCTACCGCGATCGTCTGGCTCGGTTGGCCACCCCCCCCACATATTGCACACGATTTGCGGGTCGCGCTCCGCCGGGTCGAAGCCGACCTCCTCCACCCGCACCGCGCGCCACCGTGAGTGCCGCTTGACCTCTGCCCACCCGCGATCTTGCAAGATGTCGAGCATACACGACTTCGGCACCAGCCGATGCTCATCAAAATCAAACAGCGTATCGCGCACACCATAGACCAGCGCAAACCGCTCCACCGCTTCATCAACCGAGATAAACGACTTGAGCGGCGCCCTTCGACCCCGCCCCCCGCAATGTGGTTCCCGCGCGACTGGCGCTCCGGCAGTGGCATCCACAGTAACCAACGCCATGATCTGATCCCCGACCTTGGTCAGCGTCTCGCTCTGCGCCAGATCGTTGAAATCGGTCAGCTTGCGCCCCTCCCTGTCGGTAAATTGCGGCACCGCCAGCGTGGGTTTATGGATGGCCGGCACCGCATCGACGGCCGCCTGCGCCGCCGCGACTCCGGTGTTGACCCGCTCATGCGGCTGTACGCAATGCCAGCAGGTCGGGTTGGCAACCTCCACCTGATGGCGGCACTGCTTGCAGCGGCCAAGATAATCATCATCGGCGCAGATAATCAGTTGCGACGGCCGCCAGCGCTTGGCCAGCGCCAGCGCCACCGGCTTGAGGTTGCCGGCATCAAACGCCACGGCCACCGGCAGGTTGGTGGCCTCGTAGATACTGGCGGCGGTGGCATAGCCCTCGGCCACCAGCAACACGCCGCCGGTAGTGGGCGTGCCGATCATGTGAAACCGCCCGCGCTTTACCAATCCGGCGGGCATGAATGTCTTGTCGCGCCCCAACTCCTTGATGCGATCGGCCTGCTCGGCGCGCGAGTAGATGATCTGCAGCCCGGAGATGTTGCCGGTCGCATCGACCATCGGCACAACCAGCGCCCCGCGCGGCGACATCTTTACCCCGTGCGGCTGCACCCCCTTGCGCTGCAGGTAATCGGTGGTCGGGCTGGCCGGCACGCAGCGCGCAAACCAGCGCCTTGCCTTGGCCGCTGCATCCGCCGCGCGCTGCTTGGCCGCCTCCTGCTGCCGCTTGCGGTCGGCGTCGATACGCGCCTTGATACGGGCGCGCTCCTCCTTGCTGATCGGGTTGCGCTTGACCGAGATCTCCACCTTGCCCTGCTCGCCGGTTTTCCAGTTGCCAAACGCCCCCACCAACAGATGCTGGCCGCCCTCCGTGGCAAAGCTGAACAGCTTATACCAGCCCGACTTCTTGCGCCCGCGATCACCATCCACCGGGCAGCGCATCATGCGATCCACCGCCAGCCCGCCCTCAACATGCAGCCCAGCATTAACCAACTGCGCCATCACATCGGCTTCATTGTCCCAACTCACTTGGCGTGCCTCCGCAGCACCTGGGCAACAGCACGCTCGGTCTCCACCCGTAATTCCTTGCGGATACGAGCAACCACGCGACTCTTCACTCGGCGCGTGTTAAACATCGACGGCACGCCAACCGTCTGCACCGCATCGATCGGCAAACGCGCTGCGCCACGGCGCCGGAAGATTGTGCGCCCCCTGTTGCCAACAAACGCCCCCTTGACCACCTTGGCCGGTCCATGCCGCTTGATCTTAAACCGCAGCTGACGATCGCCGGCCTTTTGCCGTTTCCGATGCTGCGCCACCGTAACCTTGCGCTCCATGAAGTGGATCAGGTTGAGGGATCGCCCTCGATATTTCCCGAAGGGGTCGATCGTGGCCGACAACTGCCCGCGCCGCGCTTTGGCCACCCGCAACTTGGGACGCACCTCGGAAACCGTAACCATGTACTCATCGCGGATCGCCCGCGCCATCTCGGTCTTACCCTTGGCCGCCGTCTTATTGATCGCCATCACCATCGCCTTTCCAGACAGCCCCTCCTTAATCCCATCCAGATTGCGCAGCAGCCGATCCATTCCCTCCATCTTGATCTCAATATTCACAGCCACCCCCAGTTGCAGTTGACTATGTTTGCGCGCCAATACCTAGCGCGATTTCGCGCCGCTTCGTACCCGTATGAGGAAACTCTGGGAAGTACCTGCGGGCGATTTGCTCTGGCTTGATGTGGTGTTGCACAGCGCGTTGCAACTTGCTGGGCGCGAGTGCAATCATTGCCTGCGGGGGACGGGGTCATGCGCGCTCCATCAGCAGCTTGAGGTTGCGCATCTGCATGGATGCGTCCTCGACTGCGCGGTGGCCGTTCTGCTCCAGATTCAGCCCGCGGTCGTGGACGATCTTGATCGTGCGGTAGCAGCATTCCTGCCAGTATTTCCACGGCGCATCCCACCCGAGGTAGTCGTAGATATTGCGCAGGATCGCCAGATCGAAGGTTGGCGCGTTTGCCCACACGCGCGCCTTGGGCGGGATAAAATCGGTCAGCTGCTGGATCGCCTCATCCAGCGGCGTGGTGTAGGTCTGGAACTCATCCAGCATCGCCGGGTTGGTTTTGCGCCACCAGTCAACTGTGCCCTCCGACACCGTGCGCCCCATCGACATATTACTCGCCACCGACACATCCACATGCAGCCGCGAGATGATGTTGTAGCGGGTGTCGTCCACCACCGCGCCGATCTGTACCACGGCCGCCGTTGGTCGCGTGTCGAGCGTTTCGAGGTCGATCATCACATTGAATGGCGTGCTCACCAGCGGAACACCTCGCGGATCCGGCTTGTATTGCGCCAGCAGAAGTGATGCCGATCGTCCAGCATCGACCAGTATCGCCGCGACTTGTTGTGCAGCTTCAATCCGTAGAGCCGCCTCCGGTGCTTGCCGTGGCGTGATGTGTTGATTCGCAGCCGCGGCTTACTCATCACTCCACCCACCCGGCGAGCACGCCCAGCAGCAGCCAGCCGCTCCACAGCACAAA
>WFMN01000105.1 GCA_015489095.1 Mariprofundaceae bacterium
AACCGAGCCTGACATTGACCTGCGCCCCGGCGCAAAAGCAGACGGAACGGTGCCACCCGGAAGAGACGCGACCGCTCACGGTGCGGGAATACGCGCGCATCCAGACCTTTCCGGACGATTGGCGATTTTCAGGCTCGCTCGCCGCGCAATACAGACAGATCGGCAACGCCGTGCCGGTCAATCTTGCCTATGCGGTGGGAAGGGCGCTGGTTCGGTTGCTGAACGAGATCCACACCGCCGAACAGGATCCCATCGCAACAACTCCGTCCGTGGCAAGTTTGCTTGAGGAGAGCCCCGTAACCGGGCTGACGGCGTGTTCTATGTCGGCGAGGCGATGATTGCCGCCGACCGCGTCATCCGCGAACCGCGGCGGCGGAAGATTCCGCTGGCCACCCCAGCCGCGCCGCTAGTCCTGAGCTGCGGTGGAGGGTGTGACTGATCGCCTCATCCACCGCATCGCGGCTGGCGAACAGGGTGAAGCGCTGCTTGGCGCGCGTCACCGCGGTGTAGAGCAGCTCCCGCGTCAGCACCCCGCCGCCGGCCTCCGGCAGGAGCAACACCACATGGTCGAACTCCGACCCTTGCGATTTGTGCACCGTCATCGCCCACGCCGGTTCGTACTGCGGTAGCAGCTGCGGCGGTAGCGCGCGCAGCCCCTGCCCGCCATCCCGGAAATAGGCGCGAAGCTGCCCCTCCTCGTTGTGCCACAGCAGCCCGATATCGCCGTTGAACAGATCGAGCGCGTAGCTGTTGCCGGTCACCATGATCGGCATGCCGGCAACCAAGTCGCCGGCGGCGAGCAGCCCGCGCGCGCGCAACCCGGCCGCAATCTCCCGGTTCACCCTCTCCACGCCATGCGCCCCCTGCCGGAGCGCGCACAACACCCGCTGCCGCGCGAAGCGATCGAGTGCCATACCAACATCTTCCGCCTGCAGGTAAGCGGCGTACCCCTCCACCACCTGCGCAAGCATGGTGCCGGGCGACGGATCGGGATGCCACGCCAACGCGTCGCCGCCACGGCCCGATAGCCATGCGACCGCCGCGTCCGCCTCACCGGCGTTGATGTGGAAGGCGAGGTTGCCGATGCCGCTGTCGGCGGCGAAACGGTAGCTCTTGCGCAGCAGCGCGATCGCATCGGCAACCGGCGGCGCATCGGGGCGCACCGGGATGTGGCGCGCGTCGATCCCGGTCACCGAGGCGAGCAGCGCCGCCGTCTGCGGCCGGTAGGCGATGGCATGACCGTGGCCGGTCACATCGCCCAGCACATTGCCCGCCTCCACCGAGGCCAACTGATCGCGGTCGCCGAGCAGAATCAGTTGCGCCCCCTCCGGCAGCGCGTCGATCAGCCGCGCCATCATCGGCAGATCGACCATCGAGGCCTCGTCGATCACCAAGCAATCGAGCACCAAGGGGTTGTCGCGATCATGGCGATAGCCGCGCGGGCCGTAGCCGAGCAGCCGGTGCAGCGTTGTCGCCGCGTCGGGAATCCGCGCCTTGATGGCATCGTCGGTGGCGATGGTCGCCTTGGCGTTGTTGATCGAGGCCATCATGCGCGCCGCAGCCTTGCCGGTGGGCGCCGCCAGGCGGATGTGCAGATCGGGCGTCTGCTCCAGCAGCAGCGCCAACACCTTGACCAGCGACGCCGTCTTGCCGGTGCCGGGGCCGCCGGAAATGACCGCGAAACGGTGGCTGACCGCCACCGCCGCCGCCAGCTTCTGCCAATCGACACCACCGCCGCCATCGGCGGGAAAGAGCCGCGCGAGCCCCTGCCGCAGCGCGTCGCTTTGCAGCGCCACCTTCGCCTGCAAGCGGGCGCGAATCCCCTCCGCCACCCGCGTCTCATCGCGCCAGAAGCGGTAGAGGTAGAGGCGGTGGCCATCGAGCACCATCGGCGCCCGCTCTCCCGGCGCGCCGACACAGGGGCTGTCACCGAGCATCCGGCACCAATCCGCGAGCGGCGGGGCGTCGCCCTCCCGATCGGGCCACGGCGCTCCCGCGTGGCGCGCCAGATCGAGGCAGACATCCCCCCGCTCCTGCGCCTCTGCCAGCCACGCCGCCGTGCGCGCCAGCACGCCGCTCTCCGGCTGACCGGCCTGTTCGGCGACAAAGCGGGCGAAGAGCCGTGGCAGGTTGGATGGGGTTGCCGCCGCAGCCATGCTCATGGCCGCCCCTCCGCGCCAAACAGCTCCCCATCCAGCCGTTCGATCAGCGCTCGCTCCGGCTTGGTGAAATAGACCCCGAACCGGCTGCCGTGCGCCGATCGCATCCCGCGCAGGAAGAGGTAATAGACGCCGCCGAAGTGGGTGTCGTAGTCGTAATCGGGCAGCCGCAGCCCAAGGTAGCGGTGCAGCGCCAGCGTATAGATGAGGTACTGCAGGTCGTAGCGCCGGTCAACCATCGCCTGCTCCAGCATGGCGGGCGCGTAATTGGCCAGCGCATACCCGAGGTGGTTACTCTTGTAGTCCGCCAGATAGAAGCGACCATCGACGGCAAACACCAGATCGATAATGCCGGTGACCAGCCCGCGGCAGTCGTGCATCGTCAGCGGCTGCAGCGGCCTGCCCGCCGCCGCCTCGAGGGCGCGGTTCAGCCCGCCGACATCGATGCGCGCGACCGAAAAGTCGAACGCCAATTCGCGCAACCGCTGACCGCCGGAAAGCTGCCGCAGCGCGATGCCCGCCCCATCAAGATGAACCGCCAGCACATCGGCAACCCACGCCGCGACCGTCGGCGCCAGATCGGGGTTGAGCCCGTAGCGGGCGGCGTGCTGGCGGACAAAACGCCGCGCGGCCGCATCATCCTGCCGCTGAAAATCGATCTCCTCCAGCAGGGCGTGCAGCAGCAGCCCCATCTGGCTGCCGGCGGGGAGGTTGAACAGCGGATCGTCGCTGACTGTGCGCGCCCCCCCCGTCACCGGCTGATGGACATCCCGCGTCATGCTGCTGAAGCTGGAGATGCGCCAGTCGGTGGCAATCGATGCGGTAAACGGGGCGGGCGAAAGCTCCGCCACCCCATCGGACGACCCGCCGATCGCCCGCTCCTCGGCGGCCGTCAGCGGCGCGACGGCGATATTCCGGCACGCCGCGAGCGCCGCCAGATCCTGCGCGACATCGGTGGCCTGTGTGATGGCGGCGGGCAGCGCCGCGTTCAGATCTTCCGGCGCTTGGGCGTGGTGCAGCAACCAGCCGAGCGCCGTCTTGGCGGCATTACCGGCATCACCCCACGCCAGATAGAGCTTGGCGCAGGCGCGGGTAAGCGCGACATAGGCCAGCCGCACATCCTCCGCCAGCCGCTCCTTCTCCGCCAAAATGGTGTCCGCGGGCGCCGGGTCGGCGTGCAACACATGGCGCCGTGCCGCTTCGTCGTAGAGGGGAAGCAGCGCCACCTTCTTCGGATCGCGCGGCCTGCACGACCACATGAAGGGCAGAAAGACGATCGGATACTCCAGCCCCTTGCTGCCGTGGATGGTGACGATTCGCACCAGATCGTCATCGTTCTCCAGCCGCAGCTCGGCCTCGCTGCTTTTCTGATCGCGCTGCGCGGTGAACCAGTGCAGCAGCGCATCCATGCCGACCACCGATTGCGACGCCTGCTGCAGCAGCTCCCCCAGATGGAGCAGGTTGGTCAGGCGGCGGTCGCCATCGGGGCGGCGGGCGATCTGCTCGCCCAACTGTAACAGCCGCTGCATCTGCTGGAACATGGCCATGAACCCTCGGCTCGCCCACAGCGCGTTGAGCGCGCGGAAGTGGTCGCCCCACGCCAGCCACTGCTGCTCGTCGTGGATACGGCGGTGCATCTCGGCGTATGGCAGGGAGAACAGCGAACTGGCCAGCGCGCGCCGCAACGCCTGCTGGTTACGGCAATCGACCACCGCCTCCAGCAGCGCCAGCAGCCCCTCGGCCTCGTCGCTGGCAAACACCTGCGCCCCGCTGTTGGCGACCGCCGCCACCCCGCGCCGGCGGAGCGCCTCCTTGACCGCATCGGCCTCGTCATGGGTGCGCACCAGCACCGCGATATCGGCCGGCCGCACCGCCTGCTCCCCCAGCTTTGCCCGCCCCTCCTTGCCCGCCCGCAGCAGACGGGCGATCTCGTCGGCGGTCCGCGCAACCACCAGCGGGGACGCATCCTTTTTCGGCCGCGCCTTCTTCGGGTTGTCGTTGGCGATCGACCAGATGGTCATCGGCGTCACCGCCACGCCATCCTCAACAAGCATCCGGTGCGCCCTGTTCGCCGCCGCTACCGGCGTGAACGGGATCTCCCGGTAGATAAACGCCCCCTCCTTGCGCCGCGAAAAGAGGGTGTTGACCGCATCGATCAGCCCGGGGGTGGAGCGCCAGTTGGTGGTCAGCGTAAAGCGCGATTCGGCATCCTCGGCCGCACGGATATAGGCGAAGATATCACCGCCGCGAAAGGCGTAGATCGCCTGCTTGGGGTCGCCGATCATGATCAATCCGCCGCTGTCGCGGCCGTGGTAGATGGCGCGGAAGATGGCGTACTGCACCGCGTCGGTATCCTGAAACTCATCGATCATGGCGAGCGGAAAACGGGCGTGGATCGCCTTGCCCAACGCCGGATTGTCGGCCAGCGCCTGCCGCAGGCAACACAACTGATCGTCGAAAGAGAGCAACCCCGCCGCCTGCTTGTGCGCAGCCACCTGCTCGGCCGCCGCCTCGTGCGCCTCGGCCAGCGCCGCCACCATAAAGCGTTGGCGTAGCCCCGTCAGCGGCGTGATGTAGTCATCCAGCAGCCGGAAAAACTTGCGGTCAAACCGGGGCTCCTCCTTCCCCTTGCGCAGGTGCGCCTGCAGTTCGCTGGCGCGCAGGGCGTTCAGCGCCGTAGGTGGCGACAAGGGGGGATCGCCCTCCAGCGCGGCGGCGACCTCGGCCAGCACGCCGTCCAGATTCACCAGCTTGTACACATTTTTCTGCCGCTTCAGATGCTCCGACTGCAACGCCTCGGCAATCGTCTCCCGATCCGACTGCCACTCCGCCACCAACTGCTGCCACACCGTGGTGCGATGGTCGCGCCACGCGGCAAGCAATTCACCCGTCGTCGCATCCGGCCGGGGGCGTAGCTCCACCCCCGGCTTGCGCAGCCCCCGCTGCCGCGCGATCAGTCGGTTGACGCTTCCCAGCGCGGCGGTCAGCAACTCGGCTCCAGCCGCATCCAGCGGGTAGGCGAAGGCGCGCCACCAATCCTTGACGGCACCGTCCCAGATGTCGTCATCGTCGCTGATCATCTCCACATCGAAGCTCTGCCCGCTGTTGAAGGCGTGCTCCGTCAACACCCGCTGGCAGAAGCCGTGGATGGTGTAGATCGCCGCCTCATCCATGCTGCTGATGGCCAGTTTAAGCCGCTGTTCCACTGGTTCGCCGTCGTCGCCGAGGGTGGCGCGCCACGCCGCCAGAAAGGGGTCGGATAGGGTGGCTCCCGCAAGGGCGGCCAGCGCATCGTGCAGCCGCAGCCGGATCCGCCCGCGCAGCTCCTCGGTGGCCGCCTTGGTGAAGGTGACCACCAGCAGCTCCCCCACCTTGTATCCTGCCGTCACCAGCCGCAGGTAGAGGTTGGCGATGGTGTAGGTTTTGCCGGTGCCGGCGCTCGCCTCCACCAGCTTGAATCCGGCCAAATCCATCGCCAGCAGCACGCGATCGTCAAGCGGGGTGGCCGCGCGGCGCATCAACGCTCCTCCGCTATCGCATCGAGCATCGGGCGATACCAGCGCTCGGCCCACGCCGCAAACGCCTCGGATTCCACCGGGTTTTCGTCCACCTCGCGCATCACCAGCCGCACATAGGGGCAGTCGCAATCCCCCGGGACACCTTGATAGGAGTTGCCCGCCCAGCTTGCCGGCGACACCCGCCCCTTGGTCGCCATCTCCCAGCTCGACTTCGTAAACAGCGGCAGCGGGCGCCGCACCCCCTCCGCCATCGCCGCCAGATATTGCCCAAGAATTGCGCCGGCATCATCGGCCGGCAGCGGCGCAAAGGCGATGGATTGATCCTCGCAGAGCAGCACGCTTCGCTCCCCACCCGCCAGCTCCCCGGCCGCGCACAGGGCAAGGTGGGCGATCCACAGCGGCATCGCATGGTTGCCGGCCAGCTTCGACGGCGTCACATGGAGCAGCCCCTTGCCCGGAACATAGCGTTCCACCTGCCCCGTCAGTTCCACCGTGCGCCCCTCCACCGCGATCGCAAGCGCCACCCCCCGCGCCCGCGGTCGCCGCCCGCGATACTCCTCCAGCGCCGAACGGTAGGGCGCCACCGCCCGCACCTGTTCGTCGTAGATCAGATCCGCCAGTTGGCCGTGGGGCAGCATCCCCTCGGCCTGCAGTTGCGCCTTGTCCGCCGCCGTCAGCCCCAGCATCGCGTCCAGCAGCCGCTGCCGCACCTGCCAGCGCGCCAGCCCATCGAGCGCGAACGGCTCCTCGTCGGACGATTCCGCGTCTGGGGCGAGATAGATCGACAGGGTGTGGTTGAAGAAAAACTTCACCGGATCGCACATGAACCGCGTCAAGCGCGCAAGCTCCACGCCGTCCGCCAACGGGTTCTCCGTCGCCAGCGCACGGGTTGGCCACGCCCCCCGTTCCGACGATGCGGCGCCGGCGGAGATCTGGTTGGCCAGCGCGCACCAGTAGCGGTCGAAGCTTGCCTCCCGCTGGTAGTTCCGTGGTGAAAAGGGCTGCATCGGGTGGGTGTGGATCATCCGCGCCACCAGCGGCTCTCCATACTGGCGCCGCAGCAGATCGAGCAGCTCCGCCACCAGCACCGACGGCTGGCAGACGCTGTTATCCCGAATGCTGCGGCCGACATAGCTGATGTGGATGGCGTCGCGCGCGCAGAGCAGCGTCTCCAGCATCAGGTAGCGATCCATCACCCCCTTTTGCGGATCGGCGGGGTGGGGCGGTTGCAGCTGCATGCGGTCAAACTCCAGCCGCTGCTCGCGGCCGGGGAAGGCGGCATCCTGCATGCCGAGCAGGCAGATCACCCGAAACGGCAGGCTGCGCATCGGCCGCATGCCGCAAAAGGTGACGCCGCCGGAAAAATAGCGCCCGTTGATGTCGCGCTCGCCCAACCCGCGACCCAGCCAGCTTCGCACCAGATCGAGCGTCAGCCGGTTCGCTCCCGCCTGCGAGGCGAGCTCGGCCAGCGCGTCGCGCACCAGTTGCAGCCGCCCTTCGGTCTCCTCCTGCTCGCAAAAGAGATCCTCCAACATGGCGTTGAGCAGCTCCTGCCACTGCTGTGCCGTGCGCCGCCCCGCCGCGGCGAGCTGCGCGCGCCACTGCTTCAGCCGGTCGAACAGCGCCCAGAAATCGGCCACCACCGCGGCGTCACCGCTGTCGATATCGAGCGGTGCAACCTGCTCCCACAACACAGACTCGCCCATGGCGAAGCCGGCCATCAGCCGCTGCTCCGCCTGCCGCCAGCTATGCTCAACGGTGGCGGGTAGCCCCAACGCTGCTTTGTGCGCACCGTCGATTCCCCAGCGCACATTGAGCCGGGCAAGCGTTGTGCGGATCACCTCGATCTTGTCCGCATCGAGCCGGAAACGGGCGGTGATTTCCGGCACATCGAGCAGCGAGAGGATTTCCGACAGCGCAAAGCGGCTCTCCGGCAGCTCCAGCAACTGCAGAAAGGCGCCGATCACCGGGTGGGCCTCCACCAGCGAGATCTCGGAGATGTTCCACGGCAGAAACGGCCGCGATTCATCCTTGCTGAACACCGCCTCGATGTAGGGGGCGTAGCGGCTGATCTCCGGCACCATCACCAAGATATCTTCCGGCTTGAGGGTAGGATCGGCGTTCATGCGGCGCAATAGCGCGTCGTGCAGCACCTGACACTCCCGCATCGGGCTGTGGCAGATGTGCACCTCCAGCGAGTCGTCCGCCGCCGCCTGCTCGCGCGCCGGCATCCGCACCTCGAACAGATCGCGCTGCAGGTTGCCCAGCAGGGTCGGCGGCCACTGCCGCAGGTAGGGGGTGGCGTGCAGCGCGGCAAGGTGCCCGTCAGCGCACAGCAGGTCTTGAAACACCTGTCCCTGCCGCCCCCACGAGGCGAGCAGCTCGTGGCCGGTTTCGGCGTAGAGCGCGGCCTCCGGCTGCTCCAGGCGCATCCTTGCCAGCGCCTTGTTCCCCTTCAGATCGGCCCAGTATTGGTCGGTCGGGGTCAGGTGGTAGAGATAGAGCTCCGTCCAGTGGGCGATCCGCTGCAGCAGGTGGAGCAACAGCGGCGGCAGGGTGGAGACGGCAAACATCGAGACCCGTTGCGGCAGCCCGTGAATCTCCCCCGCCTCCAGCCGCTCCACAAAGGCGGTGATCACCGCCAAACGGTGCCGCCCGCTCCCCACCTCACCGAGCAGCCGGCGCCACAGGATCGCCTGCCAGTCGTCGCCGTCGCCGCTGCTCCAGCGCTGGATCAGCTCGGGGCGGTAGTATTGGTAGCGATCGAAGATATCGGCGATGCGAAAGGCGAGCTGCCAGCGCTTGATGCCCTGCCGGTCGTGCTTAAGGTAGCGGTTGAGCGCGGCAAAGGGGGCGGAGTCGCACAGCTCCTCCAGCAGGGCGAACACCCTCCACGCCGCCAATTCGCGGCTGAGTGGATCCACCTGCGGCGCGTCGGCGATATGGGAGGAGATCAACCGCCACAGCCACGACGCCGGCAGCGGATACTCCACATTGCAGTTGATGCCGGAGATGCGCGCCAGTTGCAGCCCCAGCCAGCGCCCCATCGGCATGCTCGGCACGATGATCACCTCGGGCGCCAACGGGTCGGCCAAGGGTGCCCGCTGCAAGCAGAGCGCCAGCTCGGCGGTAAGCTGCTCAACCCGATTGGAACTGATAAGATGCAAGCGCTCCTCCTCCACCGAAATCATCGACGCCATGC
>WFMN01000106.1 GCA_015489095.1 Mariprofundaceae bacterium
CGACCCCCAAACGGTCGGCCACCAGCTTGGCCCGCTTGGATGGGGGGTAGTTGCGCACCGCTTCACCATCCAGCGCGGCAAGGATGGTCTCGTCGTCCACCGATATGGACGGCGCCTGTTCCGACGGCGCAAACAGCAGCACCACCTCGCCGCGCAACAGCTGCCCGCCCCACTGTTGCACCAGCCCATCCACCGTGCCGCGGACGAACGACTCATGCAGCTTGGTCAGCTCACGGGCGATCACCACCCGCAGCGCCCCGCCACCGGCGCTGGCAACCGCGCGCAGCGTCGCCGCCACCCGACGGGCCGATTCGAATACCACCACCGTGTGCCGACACCCCGCAATCGCCTCGATGCGACTGTGACGGCCGGAACCAGAGCGGGGGATAAAACCGAGAAAGGTAAAGGGGAGCGGCGGCAATCCGCTGGCGCACAGCCCCGCCGTGATACTGGACGCACCGGGAATCGGCGACACCGTGATCCCTGCGTCCACGCAGGCGGCGACCAGCCGGTAGCCGGGATCGCTCACCAGCGGCGTCCCGGCATCGCTGATCAGCGCGACATCGTCCCCGTCGCGCAGCCGTGCCAGCACCTTGGGAATGACCGCCTGCTCGTTGTGCTCATGGCACGCCATCGTCGGGGTGGCAACTTGATAGTGAGCGAGCAGCTTGGCGCTGGTGCGGGTATCCTCCGCCAGAATCAGCGCCACCGAGCGCAAAACCTCCAACGCACGCAGGGTGATATCGGCCAGATTGCCGATCGGGGTAGCGACGATGAACAGTGTGCCGGAGGGCGACCGGCCACAACCGCTCATGCGCCGATCACGGCACCACGAAGGTGGGGGTGATGGTCACCGCGGTCTTGGCATTGATGGTCTGCTGAATGACCTGCTGTGTCTGCTGTTGCGCCTGAACAACGGCATTCTTGCTCGCTTGGGTTACCGCATTGGTGACCGCCTGCTGTGCCGCGGTTTGGGCGGCTGCCTGCGCCGCTGTTTGCGACGCCTGTTTTGCCGCCGCTTGGGAGGCTTGTGAGGCCGCGTTGGTTGAAGCCGATGACGCCGCTTGAGCTGCCGCGCCTGATGCCGCTTGATTCGCTGCGGCGGTAGCCGCCGAGGTTGGCGCAACAGGCGGGGGTGGCGCCTGAACGACTGGTGCAGGCGTTGGCGCGGGAATCGCTGGTGCAGGCGGCGGTGTCGTTACCGTCGGCTTCGGCGCTGGTGCCGGCGCGGGGGTCGATGGTGGGGGCGCTGATGCCACGGGAGCCGCTGGTGCCGGTGCCGTCGTAGTTGCTGCCACCGAAGCCGATGATCCGGAGTTGGTGGCGGGTGCGGATGCGCCACCCCCAACGGCGGGCGCTCCCCCTGCAGTGCCGTTGCCGGCTACACTAGCTCCGCCGGATGCACTGCTTGCGGTTCCGCCTGCGCTTGAAGTGCCACCCGTGGAGGCCGTACCGGATGCGCCTCCTGCCGCCGATTGACCACCTTGGTTGGCCGGCGCGGCGCCGGTATCACCGCCAGCGGATGCGGCCGCGCTTCCACCGCCGCCCTGCTCAGCAGGGGCTGCGGCGGCGCCACCCTCCGCGGCGGGCGCGGCCTTCTTCTCCCCGGACGCTCCGGAGCCGCCTCCTGCCTGATCAGCAGGCGCGGCGTTGCCACCGCCCTGCTCACCCGCTCCCGCTTGATCACCACCCTTCTGCTCGGCGGGTGGGTTGCCTCCCCCCTGTTGATCCGAAGAGGCACCTTGATCCGATGATCCCTGATTGCTGGCACTAGGCTCGCCCTGCTTCTCGCCTTTGCCTCCTTGATCCTGACCACCCTGATCGGCGGGGGCAGCCTCGCCGCCTTTCTTCTCGCCACCCTCTCCCTGATCGCTACCGGCCTGATCGCCACCCTGTTGATCAGAGGAGGCTGCGCCACCTTGGTCGCCACCTTGGTCGCCACCTTGGTCGCCACCTTGGTCGCCACCTTGGTCGCCACCTTGGTCGCCACCTTGGTCGCCACCTTGGTCGCTGCCTTGGTCGCTGCCTTGGTCGCC
>WFMN01000107.1 GCA_015489095.1 Mariprofundaceae bacterium
CAGGAGGAGGATGCGAAAATCGTTGCGGCGAAACGGGAGGTGCTGCGCACTGTTCCCGATTTCCACGCGCCGCTCTCCCCCTTCTACGCCATCCTGATGATGGATGGCGATTCCTTGGGGGAGACCAAGCGGGCGCTGGCCAAGGCCGGCAAGCGGGCGACAGCGCTCTCCGATGCCCTCGCCCGCTTCACGCGCAACACCCCGGAAATCGTACGCGAACACAACGGGCTCCTGATCTACGCCGGTGGCGACGATCTGTTGGCGATCCTGCCGCTGGAGGATGCGATGGACTGCGCCTTGGCCTGTCGCCGCGCCTACCAATCGGCCTTCGGCGCGCAACAGGCGACCATCTCCGCCGCCATCGAATACGCGCACATGAAGCTACCGCTCACCATGATTCTTCAGGATGCGCACCGGTTGCTCGACGGTGTCGCCAAGGAGACCACCGGCCGCGATGCCATCGCCTGCCGGGTATGGAAGCCGGGCGGTGTGCAGCAGACCTGGGCGATGCCTTGGGACGCGGCGATCGAGAAGGAGCGCATCACCCTCGCGCGGCTGGCCGATAGAGTGGGAGAGGATGAAGCGGGGCAGCCGGGCTACGCCAACAAGCTGCTCTACCATCTGCGCGCCACGCTGGAGATGGTTAAGGGCGGCGCGCAGATCGGAGCCGATGCGCTGCGCGACATGCTGATCGCCGACTATGTCGGCAGCGGCCTGCTGGACGGGGTAAAAGATAAGCAGGAGAAAGCGCGCGAACTGATCGCACCGCTGCTGGAGCAGTGCCGGGTGTTCAGCAACGGCCAAGATACCGGCCGCCATGACGCGAGCGGCGCCCTGCTGCTGCGCTTTCTGGCGCAAAAGGGGGTGGAGCGATGAAACGGTGGCATATTGCGGGGCTGGACTCGCTCTTCTTTCGTGAGGCCAAGCCGTTCAACTCCGGCGAAGGCGGTTTCCTCGATTCCCGTTTTCCTCCCACCGCGCAGACGGTGGCCGGGGTGATCCGCTCGGCCATCGCCGAGGCCAAGGGGGTGGAGTGGTCGCAACTGCACCAAGGTGGGCAGCCGGAGATCGCCGCGCTGATCGGCGGGAGCGCCGATGATCCGGGCAGGTTGCGCTTTGCCGGCCCCTACCTGATGAAGGGGGGAAAGCGGCTCTATCCCGTGCCGCTCCATCTGCTCTACAGCAGCACGGAGAAGCGCTGGAGTCGCCTTGCGCCATCCAGCACCCCGTTGCAAACCGACATGGGGAAGCGACGGCTGCCGGAGGCGGTGCAACCGCTTGCCGCGGCAAAACCGGTGGAACGGGGGTGGCTGGACGCGGCATCCATGGCCAAGGTGCTTCGGGGGCAGCCCCCGGATCGCCACTACCGGGAGGAGGAGCTGTTCGTCACCGAGCCGCGCACCGGGATCCGCCGGGACAACCGGGCGCGAACCGCGGTGGAGGGGATGCTCTATTTCACCCGCCACATCCGCCTGCAAGAGGGCGTGACATTCGCCATGGATGTGGCGGGGGCGGACGATGTCACCGGCGAGCGGATCTTGCGCTTGGGTGGCGAGGGGCGGATGGCCCATGTTCGGATCACGGAGGCGGAGAGCCCCACCCTTGCCAAGCCGGTCGGCGGCGCGCGATCGGCGCTGCTGGTACTGCTCACCCACGGCGATTTCGACGGGAAGCCAGAGCCCGAACTCGACGGGATCGAGATCGTCTCGGCCTGCACGGGCAAGGCGGTGCGCGAGGGGGGGTGGGACTACCGCAAGCACCGACCCAAGCCGCTGAAATCGCTTGTGCCCGCGGGCAGCGCCTTTTTTGTCAAGGGCGATATCGCATCGCTCCATCAACAGATCGGATATCGAACAGCATTCGGCTACGGCGAGATCGCCGTGGGAACATGGGAGGATACAATATGAAACAGACGATTCTTGGACTACGCGCGGAGACATCGATCCACGCCGGAACCGGCCAGAACGACGGCGTGATCGATCTGCCGATCCAGCGCGAGGCGCACACCGACTACCCCGCCATCTTCGGTTCGGCGGTGAAGGGCGCCTTTCGGGCGCACGCCGAGGTGCGCGCCGGTTGGGGCGATGGCGACAAAACCAAGGAGATGTTCGGCACCGCCGATGGCGACGGCAGCGCCTCGCAGATCAGCATGACCGATGCGCGGCTGTTGTTGCTGCCGGTGCGCGCGCTAACCGGCCATTTCAAGCTGGTCACCTGCCCGGCGATATTGCAGCGGCTTGAGCGCGATTTGCGGCTGATCGGCGCCGCGGCAGCGGGCTGGGAGGTGCCGAAACCGGCGCCGCGGCAGGTGATCACCGCCGGTCAGGGCGACCTCTTCTTGGAAGAGTTCCGCTTCACCCAACAGGGCGGCCTGCCCACCGCGCTGATGGCAACGCTGGAGCGGTTCGGCGCGGAAAACCTGAACGAACAGCTTGTCATTATGCACAATGACGACTTCGCTTGGTTCGCCCGCAACGCCACGGCGGTGACACCGCACATCGCCATCGACAGCGCGACCAAAGTGGTCAAGCACCACATGCTCTGGTACGAGGAGAGCCTGCCGCCGGACACCCTGCTCTACACCATGCTGATGGGCGCGGATGCCCATGTGGCCAGCGTGCTGCGGATGTTCGCCGGCGATTCCCCCTTCATCCAGATCGGCGGCAACGAGACCGTCGGCATGGGCTGGTGCAAGGTGACCGAGGCTACCGGATGAACAACCGGGAGCTGATCGAGACGGTCAAGCAGCGGATACTAGAGAGGGTGAATCTGGAGCGCCTGATCCTGTTTGGCTCGCGCGCCCGCGGCGATGCGCGCGAGGATTCCGATGTGGATCTGCTGGTGGTGATGGAGACGGATGCGCCACAATATCGGCGGAGCCTTCCCGTGCGGCGCGCCCTGCGCGGATTGCCGGTGGGTGTGGATATCGTTGTGTACACCCCCGAAGAGTTTCGCGACTGGCTGGGGGCGTCACTCTCGCTCCCTTCCCGCGCCCTGCGCGAAGGGCGGGAACTCTATGTCCGGGAGGTAG
>WFMN01000108.1 GCA_015489095.1 Mariprofundaceae bacterium
GAGCGTCACCTCAACGATCTTCATCTCCAGCTCCACCTGCCGCTGCAGCGACTGGCGCAACTGGTTGAGAAACTCCGCCACCTTCTCCACATTGGGGTGGCGGTCGGTCACCTGGATGGTGCCGGCCAGCCTGCTGATCACCAGCTTGCCGTTATCCGACAGCAGGGTTTTGATCTTCTTCTCCAGCCCCTTCCAGACGCTGTTGTCACTTTTGGTTCCCAGTTTGTCCCAAGTCTGGTTCTCATCCTTGTTGCCCAGATAGTCCAACACAAACTGACGGGTTTCGTAGGCCTCGACAAAGATCAGCGCCCCGTCGCGGTACCAGTGGTAGCCCGCGGTGTGGAGAATCGCCTCCATCGCCTGATCGAACGGCACATCGTGGAACTCCACCGTTACCGTGCCGGTGATGGCGTAGGGATCCATGATCATGTTGAGGTGGTAGCTGCGGGCGAACATGGTCAGTGCGTCGGTGATCGGCAGCCCGTTGGCCTTGAACGAGTAGAGGGTTTGATCCCCTTGATCCGCCGCCGGCGCGACCGAGGGCGCTTCCGGCAGAAAGAGGCGCTGACGCAGGTCGAGCTTCGGCAGCGCGGCATGGGGCGCCTCGCGTGTGGGTGCGGGCTGCGCCTTGGCGGTCTGCTTGGCGGTGACCTGCTTGGCCGCTGTTGCCGGCGGATGGGCGACCGGCTTCTGCACGGCACAGCCCGACAGCAGCATGGCGAGGCAACATATTGGATAACAAAGAAACTTTATCATTTTAACGCCGGCATGGTAGGGATAACCCCGCTTTTGATCAAGCTATCGAACAAACCTTGGTACATATTCAGATCCCCCACACTGTTCGGAATGGAACTCCCCGCGGCGGAAGCCGCCCCACGCTGCGGCGGTGTCGCCGCCGGCTGCTTCCGTTCGGCCGTGGCCAACACCCGCCCGCCCATGCGCGCGCCGCCATCGATATCGAGGGTCAACAGCCCCTCTTTTCCCCGCATCTGCACCCGGTTCACCCCGATCGCCACCAGCTTCCAGCCATCGATCACATCGCCGATCTGCATCAGCTTGCCGTTGATGGCGGCGTAGTGGAGATCACTGCCGGCAACGATCGCCCGCAGGCGCAGGCCGGGCGCGATCAGCCCATCATCGGGCGCGGCTCCGTCGCCATCGGAGTGCCGCGGCGCCGAGGCCGCCACCACGCGGGGGGCGACACTACGGAATGGGTCGCGCCGCGCCAGCGGGATCATCGCCACCCGCTTCCAGTCGCTATGGGTCAACCGTTGACGCGCCGGCGCCGCCGCGCGCTTCGGTGGCGGCGCGGTTTTCACGGGGGCGGCGGGCTGCGGCGCCACCACCGGCGGCGCCACCACCGTGCGCGCTTGCGGCGGCTTGGATGAGGAGAAGTGGATAAAGTCACGCAGCACAAAGGCCAGCGCACACAGCACCAGCACCCCCACCACCAACGGGTTGTTCAACGCCTTCTTGATCAACCTACACCATCCACAACCGGAGTTGGAGATCCATCGACGAGGCGCCGGTTGTGGCGTTGCCGCGCATCGATACCCGATCGATATGCAGCGCCTTGCCGTTGTGCCGCATCCGCTCCACGAAGCGAATCATGCGGGCAAAGTTGCTGCTGCCGGCACGCGGCGTCACCGTCAGTTTGAGCTGCACCGTCATTGCATGGTGGGTGATCAGTGCGGGCTGCATCCCGTCGAGGCTGTAGTGGAGCGCCATCCCGCTGCGCTCCGCCGCCTCGATCTCCCGTTTTAGCCACGCGACCACCGCTTTTCGATCCCGAAACAGATCCCTGTTTTGCGCCTGCAGCCGCGCGTTCAGCCGCTGCTCGATGGCGGTATCGGAGCGCAGTCTGAGCTGCTCGATCTGGTTACGCAGTTGGTTGCTCTCTCTCAGTCCCGCCGACTCCTGCGCAAGTTGCGGCAGCCGGTAGGAGATGCTCCACCACACCACGCCGACGCAGATCAGGGTGAACAGCACCATGCCACCGTGGGCGATCAGGTTCCAGGTCTTCTTTTTCGCCATCGTCTCCAGCGCGGCGTCGAGCCGAGCCGACAGCCCCGGCATCGGCGTCGGTGGGCGGAAGTTGACCCGGTGTTCGATCCTTCCTTCGCTCACTTCACCACCCCGCGCACGGTAAACTTCAGCGGCTGGGCAAAGGTTTGGCGGTCACCCTGCTGCACCGCCCGCTGCCAGCTCTGCTCGCCGCGCTGGGTAAAGCGTACCACCAACGGCGGGCGGGCGAGCCCTTGCTCCATCCGATCCACCAGCTCCAGCCCATGGTCGGGGTCGTGCCCGGCTTTCCCTTGCAGCATAAATGGCCACTGCGCCCCTTGGGTGGTCACCTCCAAGTTTTGCAGCAGCACGCCGTAGGGCACCGCCGCGGCCAACTGACGCAAGAAGAGCAGTGGTGCCTGCGGTTGATCGAGCTGCTTGAACACCTCCAGCCGGTGGCGCTCCTGCTGCTCTTGGCGCTCCTTGTTTTGCAGCGCGGCCAGCTCTGCCTGCAGTTGTGCGATATTCGCCTTGGTTTTCCCTTCGATCTCGTTGTGTTCGCCCACCATCATCTCCACCGTCACCACCGTGGCGATGGTTACCAGCAACAGCAGCAGCGACACCGCGATCCCCCCGCGCAGCAGCATCCGCCGTTTGGGGCGCTGCTGGATATACCACGGAACCAGGTTGCTGGTCAGCTTGTGGGGCAACTGTGCCACCGCCTCCGCCCACTGCAGGGGTGAGGTGAACAGCGGATCGGCCTTTGTCTCGGCTTGGATGTTGTCGTTGATGGTGTCGGCAACCCCTTCGATCCCGTCGCCCGCGATCCACACCGTGGCGATCGCCACCCCGAACTGCTGCTTGGCGTAGAGCGATGTGCGCTCGATCTCCTGCTGCACCCGGCTGACATCGCCGCCCCAGTCGCTGCTGATGTCGCGCAGAAAGAGTAGCGTGCCGTCGCCACGGGCGACCATGATCTCGATCTGATGCTCAAACAGCGCCACCAGTAGGTGAAATTGGTCATCGTTGCCGGCCAACTGCGCCAGATGGCGCCCCATCACCTCGCTCAGCGGCACCATCCGCACCGGGGTGAGGAAAAACTCCTCGCAGATGCGGATCACCGCGTTGCGCCACGCCCGCGGCAGCAGATGGAGCAGCACGCCATCGCCATCCTTGGCCGGCAGGGTGCGCGTCCACGACCAGCTCGCCTGCCCCTCGAACACCTTCTCCTGCTCCGCCCGCCGGTAGAGCACCTTCTCCAGATCGTCCCGCTTCATGATCGGGATATGGATGAAGGGGTGCGACAGCAGGTGGGATTCGTAACTCAAGGCGAACTGCGACCCCTGCTTCACATCCAGCGCGTTGCAGACATCGCGGATCGCCAGATTGAACTCCGCCAGCTCGTTGATCGGCGTTGGCGAGACCCAGCTTCCCAGCACCTTTTCCCCCTGCATATAGACGCATTGGAAGTCGCCCTCGACCCAGTTGACACCCAGAATCCTCGCCATCGGTCAGTGCCCCAGCGCGCCGCTCATCATCCCCACCATCGGCAGGAACATCGCCAGCGCCACGAAGCCGACAATCGCGATCAGGGTCACGATCATCAGCGGCTCCATGATGGAAAAGACCTTCTTGATGCGCACCGGGATCTCCTCGTCGTAGTAGCTGGCCACATAGTCGAGCGCCTCGTCGAGGGTGCCGGAGGACTCACCCACCGAGATCATGCGCAACAACAGCGACGGGAAGATGTGGTGCCGGTTCAGCGCCTCGCTCAGGTTGCCGCCGGAGGCGATATCGGCCTGTGCCGCCACCACCGCCCGTTCGATGACCGGGCTGCCGGTCAGGGTTTCGCACAGCTCCAGCGCCTCCATCAGCGGCACGCCGGCGCGCAGCAGCACCGCCAGATTGTGCGACAGACGCGACAGCACGATCATCCGGTTCAGCTCGCCGAACA
>WFMN01000109.1 GCA_015489095.1 Mariprofundaceae bacterium
TCACCGACGCATCGGCACCGGTGGCCGCCACCGCCTCATCGACACGGTCGAACACCGGCAGATCGAGATGGCGCTGCCCCCCCTTGCCGGGGGTCACCCCGCCCACCAGTTGCGTGCCGTAGGCAAGCATCTGCCGCGAGTGAAAGGTGCCCTGCCTACCGGTAAAGCCCTGACACAGCACCTTGGTATCGTGATCCACAAGAATAGCCATCTTCCACCTCTCTACACCTTCCGCGATTGACGCGCACATCGCATGGTGGGCAAAAGGGGGCGGTCATGCAAATCCCCGCCCGCCGCGTTACCGTTGCGACCATGATCACACCGCCACAATGCCTCTACATCACCGATCTGGTACGCACCGGCAAGCAACGGTTACTCCAGGTGGTGCGCGAGGGGTGCGCGGCCGGCATCGACGGCGTGCTACTGCGCGAGCCAACGCTCGACAGCGGAAAACTGCTGGCGCTGGCGGCCGAACTGCGCGTCATCACCCGTGAACAGCGCGCCCGCCTGGTCATCCACAGCCAGGCCGATATCGCCCGCGCCGTCGCCGCCGACGGCGTCCATCTGAGCGCGGCCATGATCGACGAGGCGGCGGCGATCCGGCGCTGGTTGGGGGCGGCACAGATCACACTCTCCACCTCGTGTCACAATCGGGAGGAACTGGAGCAATCCCACGCCGGCGGCGCCGATTTCGCGCTGCTCTCCCCGCTGTTTGCCACCGCAAGCCACCCCGAAACAGCACCGCTCGGCATCGCGCGATTCCGGCAGCTTGCCGCCCGATCGCCGCTACCGGTGGTGGCACTCGGTGGCATCACCACCGCCAACCGCATGCAGGTGGCGGGCTACCCCATCGCCGCCATGCGGGCGATTGATGAGGCCGGCGACATCGCCTCCGCCGTGGCGCGGTTACTCGGCGAGCAGCCCGCTATGGCGCAACAGTGAGGTGAGATCGGGCTTTGCGCCGCGAAAGGCGACAAAGGCCTCCATCAGATCGCGGCTGCCGCCAACCGACAACAGCTCCTCGCGGAAGCGGGCTGCGGTTGCGCCGTCGAACACCCCCGCCTCCTCAAAGGCGGCGAAGGCATCCGCCGCCAGCAACTCCGCCCACTTGTAGCTGTAGTAGCCGGCGGCGTAACCGCCGGCGAAGATATGCGAAAAGCTGCACTCAAAGCGGTTGAACGCCGGTGGCTTGATCACCGCCACCTCATCGCGCACCGCGTTGAGCAGATCGGCCACGCGCTGCTCCCCTGCCGGGTCAAAGCCGGCGTGCAGGCGCAAATCGAACAGCGCAAACTCTACCTGTCGCAGGGTTTGCAGGCCGCTGTGAAAATGCTTAGCCGCCAGCAGCCGTTGGCGGTACTGCTCCGGCAGCGGCGAGCCATCCTCCACATGGCCGGAGATCAGCGGCAGGCTCTCCTGTTGCCAGCAGTAGTTCTCCATAAACTGGCTGGGCAGCTCCACCGCATCCCACGGCACGCCGTTGATGCCGGAAACGGGACGGATATCGACCTCGGTCAACATGTGGTGCAGGCCGTGGCCGAACTCATGAAACAGCGTCACCACCTCTTCGTGGGTCCATAGCGCCGGCTTATCGCCGATCGGGCGATCGAAATTGCACACCAGATAGGCCACCGGAAGCTGCAACTCCCCGTCCGGCCGCAGCCAGCGCACGGTACACTCATCCATCCACGCGCCACCGCGCTTGTGGGGGCGAGCATAGGGGTCGAGCCAGAAGCCGGCCACCTTGCGGCCGTCGCTATCCAGCACATCGAAGAAACGGGCATCCTCATGCCACAGCGGCGCCTCGCCGGCCTGGATCGTCACCCCGTAGAGCCGGTTGGCCACGGCAAACAGCCCCTGCAACACCTTCTCCTCTGGAAACCACGGCCGCAACTGCTGCGGGTCGATCTGGTAGCGCTGCTGGCGCAACCGCTCGGAGGCGAACGGGATATCCCACGCCGCAAGGGTCGGCAGCGCCAACTGATCGGCGGCGAACCGCTGCAGCTCCTCCCACTCGCGCTCAGCACTCGGCCGCGCCTGCCGCGCCAGGTCGGTCAAAAAGGCCTCCACCTCCGCCACCGAGCCCGCCATCTTGCTCGCCAGCGAGTAGTCGGCATAACAATCAAAGCCCAACAGCCGCGCCATTTGGCCGCGCAGACGCAAGATCTCGTCGATCAGCGGGCTGTTGTCGAGTTCCCCGCTGCTGGCGCGGGTAACATAGGCGCGGTAGAGCCGCTCGCGCAGGGCGCGGTTCTCGCCGTACTGCATGAAGGGAAGGTACGACGGGATATCGAGGGTAAAGAGCCACCCCTCTTTGCCCGCATCACGCGCCCGCGCGGCTGCCGCATCCCGCACCGGCTGCGGCAGGCCACGCAGATCATCGTCATCGGTAAGATGGAGGGTAAAGGCGCGGGTGGCATCCAACAGATGCTTCTCAAAATCGGTGGTCAATTCGGAGAGGCGCAGCCGTATCTTGCGCAGCTCGGCCTGCCCCGCGTCATCCAGCGCCACGCCGGCAAGGCGAAAATCGCGCACCGCATGGTGCAACGCCTGGCACTGCGCCCGGTTCAGCCCCGCCGCCGCACGCTGATCAAACACCGCCTTGACCGCCGCATAGAGCGGGCGGCTCTGGCTGATCTCGGAGCTCCACTCCGTCAGCAGCTTCACCCCCTGTGGATAGACCTCGCGCAGCGCATCAGAGTCGCACACCGCGTTTAAGTGCGCCACCGGCCCCCAAACGCGGCTAAGCTGCTCATCCATCTCGGCGAGCGGCACCATCACGCGATCCCAGGTCGGCGCTGTCTCTGCCTCCAGTTCGGCAAGCCGCGCGCGCAGCGAGGCCAGCGTCTGCTCCAACGCCGGCAGCAGATGCTCCGGCTTGATGGCGTCAAAACGGGGAAGGGCGGCTGTACTATCCAGCAGCGGGTTATCTTGGTTCAATGAGGGTCTCCATCCAAATTGTTGGTTTTGCTACAAGGCAGGCTAACGCATTCTCCGGCACCAGCGTTTGGGGTTGACCGGTTTACCGTGGTCGCGCAGCTCGAAATAGAGGCGCGGCCTCTCCACCCAGCCGGTGGAGCCGGCGCGCGCCAACAGCGTCCCCGCCTCCACCCAGTCGCCGGCATGGTGGTAGAGGGCATCGTTGTGGGCATAGACCGCCACCACCCCATCGCCGTAGTCCACCACCATGGTGAGGCCGAAACCGCCGAACCAGTCGGCAAACTTCACCTGCCCCGCGGCGATCGATTTCACCTCGGCATCACCGGCGCGCGGCGCGATCTGCACCCCGTGCAGACGGCCACTGATCGGATGCTTGGAGCCGAAGGCCGCGACGATCCGGCCACGCATCGGCCACGGCAGATGGCCGCGCATGCTGCGGGCGGAGGCCACATCCACACTGCGCAGGTTCCCCTGCAGGGTGGTGCCGATTCGCGCCAGCAACCGCCGCAGCCGTTTCTCACGCCGTTGTAGTTGCGCCAGACGCTTGCTGCTTGAGCGCATCTTCTGCCGCACCGCGCGCAACAGCCTGCTTTTCTGTTTCCGCTTCTCGCGCACCCGCTGCTGGGTCTGCGCTTTTTCCCGCTTCAACCGCGCCAGTTGCTGGCGCCGCTCCTTGGTTTTGCGCTCCACCTGATCGAGGCTGGTGGTCGCCACCTTCAGCGCGTTCTTCTTCTCTTCATGGGCCGCGATCAGCAGTTCGATCATATGCTTACGGTGGGGAATCTCCTCCACCGGCACCCCGGCCAGCACATCGAGCCACGACGGATCGCGACCGGCGTGCATCCACGCCGCCGTCGCCTCGTCCGCGATCTGCCTTTGCAGGTCGGCGACCAGTCGCTGCAGGGCGGCACGCTGCGCCTCCAACTGCTTGAGCACCCGATCGACCTTGGCCAATGCCTTGCTCGCGCGCCGATACTCGATATTGGCCTGCAGCAACGCCTTATCCAGCACCTCGGTCTGCGCGGCCAGGCTCTGATCGCTCAGCTCAAGCTCGCGCTGCTTCGCCCTTAAATCGGCCTGAATCTTGCGGTTGTGCTTCAGCTCCGCGTCGTATTGACTACCGGCGACCGCCGGCAACGGGGTCGCCGATAGCAGCGCAAAAAAGAGTACGGCAGGGGCGAGCAGCCCCGATGATCTCAGTCGTCGCTCCGCTTGTGCCATAGATGAAACAGCAACGCCAACGCGCAGCTGAACAGCCCACCAAACACCATCAATCCGCCAACCACCGAAAGGATCAGCAGCCCATGGGGCAGCCCCCCCTCCCCGCCATGGCGCAACTGGGGAATCGTATAGGCCAACACCGCCACCCCGGCGAGCATCGCATAGCCGCTCACCTTCATCTGCCGCATCCAGACCGACGGGGTTGGTGTCGGCTCCTTGTTGCCACGCTCCATCATCCCTCCTTGCGGTAACGGTTGCTGCGCTGCGGCGCCCGCAAAACCGCAACGCACCGCTTCGCGCCTTTGTCGCAACAAAAAACGGGGGCGACAGCCCCCGTTTCGTGCTCACCTTCGCGGGCGAGTCGGATCAAACGATCCTCATTACATGCGCTTCGGTTCCCGCGGGTTGGCCGGGTTCACCGGCTTGGCTCCCGTCAGGTAGGCGGCAACATTGATGATATCGTCATCGGTCAAGTGGGCTGCAACCTTGCGCATCTGCGCCCGGACATCGTTGTAGCGCGCCGAATCCTCGCGCGAACCGGTCGCCCCTTCACGCCACGCCTCCAGCTCATGCTTCAGATAGACATAACGCTGGCCGCCGATGGCGGGATACATCCGACCGGCACTGCGGCCGTTGAAGGAGTGACAGCTCTTGCAGGCGGAGATGCCACGACTCACATCGCCGAAATTGACCAGCGCCTCCCCCTTGTAGGGCTCGCCAACCGCGACATCGTTGGCGCGCAACTCGTCCAAGTTCGAGCCCATGAACGGGGTTTTGAGCGAATGGACATACGCCGCCAGATCACGACGATCGGAGGGGGTCAACCCCTTGGCGATATCGTTCATCTGGAACATGGTGTTGTCGGTGCGCTTGCCGGAAGCAAAATCCTCCAACTGCTTCAGGATGTAGGTATCGACCTGATACGCGAGACGGGGGGTGCCCATATCGTCGCTGCCCAGACCATCCACGCCGTGGCAGCCAGCACAGGCGGGTACATCGTCACCCTTGCCGTTCTGGAAAATCGCGCGCCCGTGGGCGATATTCCCCATAGCTTTTTCCCCGGCCTGCGCGGAAACCGGCATCGCAACCGACAACACCAGCGCCACAGCCCCGGCAGCTCCAAGCAATCCTTTCATTCTCATCCCTCCAATTGATTTAGTCAATCCGTTTACTCGCGATGGTGTCTGCATCATCATCGCCCATCCTACTCGATCGGGTCTTTCTTGGAGCATGCGGAGCGGAAATTAAGCGCCGCGATGCCGTAAAGAAACAGTATGATCCCCAAATACAACTTCCAAACATCCCCTGTCTGAAACATGACAGATGCCTCGATAAATTCAGCCACTGTACAACCTCCCTATTCCAAAAATTCTTCGTTGATGAACATTCGATGAAAGCCCACGACAGGCGGTATCCTGCCGACAAAAAATCGCTTGGCAACCCCCAATCGTAAAATGGTGGTATTCATGTCGGCGCCATCAGCATTATCCCACTCAAAAACACCAGCATTCGCACCGCCACAATCCCGATCGCCTGGCTGCGATGCTCCCGCAATCGGGCGCGGTCACCGCGCCGCAACGCCCGCCCCAACTGGATCTGCAGCGCGTAGAGAATCAGCAACAAGATCATCAACCCCCAGTGGGTCCAGACCCCGAAAGAGAGGATATCCCCCTCGTTGATCAGGCGCTGATGCCAGTCGTGCACCGAGTAGAGCCAGACGGGAAACAGCAGATCGAACAGCATCACCGACGCCATCAGCGGCACATGCACCATCGGCCGGCGGTGCTGCCACCACGCCGCCGCCATCACCGCAAAACTTGCCAGAACCAGAAGAATAGAGATCGCCATCCCTTGAACACTAGCCCCGGTTGCGCCGCTGCCAAGCAGCCCATAGCATTTCAACCATGTCCAACACCACCGACAACACCGGCCAGTACCGTTATCTGGTTAAGTTCCTGATCATGTCTGTCCTCTCCTTCTTCATCGGCACGGTACACGGCCTACTGCAGGTGATCCCGCCGGTACGCGCCTGGCTCGACTCCATCGGCAGCCCTTACGGCGGCCCCGGCCACATGATCGACCCGCTGGCGCACGCCCACATCAACCTAGTCGGCGGCGTCA
>WFMN01000110.1 GCA_015489095.1 Mariprofundaceae bacterium
CCACAAGGGTACCACCTATTCGGTGGTGTTGACCCACATCACCGAGAAGCCGTACTGATGCAACGCGGGTTTACCTTGGTGGAATTGCTGGTGTCGTTGACCATCGGCATGATTGTGGTTGGTGGCGTGGTTGCCACCTTTGTCTCCCAGAGCAAGGTGCAGAACGCGGAAAAGAACAAAACCGAACTGCTGGGAGACCTACAGCTTGCCACCCAATTGATGCGCTCCGAGCTGCGCATGGCCAAAGATGTCTATGTGGATTGCAGCAACATGATTTTTTATCAACCGCTTGATTCTTACTCTGATTTCCCGCCGAGCTCCTGTTCAAACTCGGCGCTCAAGTGGAACAATGGGCTGTTTGAGTATCGCAGTCCATCTAGGTGCTCTGGCACCACACCCTGTATCTACTGGAATCGACCCGGTACCAGCTCTAGCGCGCCCATTAATGCGCAAGAGTTGATGCGCAACATCAAATCGTCTGGACTAACCGCCACCAAAGACACTTACGGCGTAGTGCGTATCGACATCTATGCCCAGTTTCAGGGGGTGGATCGCACAGCCCACGATATTCACAGCCGGATGACGATCTGGCCGCGCAACCAGTGAGTGAGGTGACAGGCATGACCCATTTCGCCCCCCATCATCCGCCGCGAGAGGGTGGCTTCGTGCTGATGACGGTGATGGTGTTGCTGGCGTTGCTCTCGCTAATGGGGGTGGCGCAGCTCTATCGCAGTATTGCGCTGCAGCAGGAGAGCGGGGTTTCGACCATGAATATGCGCGCCGCCTACTATGCCGAGACGGGGATCGGTTACATGCAGTGGGCGTGGGCCAACAACGCGCGCTTCAACAGCTCCGGTAGCGAAGGCGATAAGGTTCATTGGCTGAGCAAGAGCCACGATCCAGCTACCCAAGTGGAATATTGGG
Source organism: Mariprofundaceae bacterium (assembly GCA_015489095.1). Classification (GTDB taxonomy): domain Bacteria; phylum Pseudomonadota; class Zetaproteobacteria; order Mariprofundales; family J009; genus S009-29. The sequence goes on from WFMN01000110.1 coordinate 925, forward strand.
ATAATCGGGCAAAATCTGCTCGTACAACGAACGGTATCTTCTGGGCTAGTGATACCTGTGTGGCAACCCCGGATGCGGCCGGGTGCAATCCAATCCTCAGCGGGTTGAGCGCGGATCTTACCAATGCGGGCATTAAGTATGTGAAGCTGGATATCAATCAGTCCACCGGCGCCATCACCCCGACCTTGACATCCGATGGCTCGGTGCCCACCAACGGAGCCATCGTCTGGTTAACCGCCGGAAGTGAGACCTCCGATGCGGTGGTGGCGAACACCGCCTGTAGCGGTTCCGCATCGACCGAAACAGGATGCTATAATAACGGTACCAACAATGTTCCCTATCATGTGGTGGCCTATGGGTTGGGTTTTGTCGGTGGTCGGCCGCTCCATCTGTTGCGGGCGATTATTTATTGAGCAGATCGCAAAAAGTCCGTCCATGGACTTTTTGCTTGACGCCACGGATGGGTTCGGGGAAAGGATTCCCCTCCTACAGGTTGTAGGAGCGGTTTCCAACCGCGAATTGCCACGGACGGACTTTTGCGATGGGCTCATTTATTGACGCATCATCCGCATCGCTTACCATGGGGCGCGGAGGGTGGATTGTCTCCCGTGTGATGCAGCGCACAGCACGGCACCGGTAGCGGCCACTATCGTTCGGGACAAGCGGTCACTGTTGCCGCGACGGATTTCAAATCAAGGAGCTAAACAATGCAATATTTGACAAATATGTTCACACGAACAGGCCTGCTGTTCTTCACCGCGTTCGCGCTGCTGCTGATCGCCCGGCCGGGCGTGTCGTTGGCAGGGGATTACAAGGCCTGCATCTATTCTGCGCTGTATTCGGAAACGCAAGAGTTTGACAGTCAATCCGCTGTGGATGCCGCGGTGGCCGCTGGTGACAGCGGCAGCCACAGTGGCGAATGTGATGAGGGTAGCGACGAGGATAAAGTCTGCCATATCCCCAGCAATTCGTATGAGCCCGGCGAAGAGGTAAAAATTCGCAAAGGGAAGTTTTCCGACTGGCAGCAGATATACCCCAACGACATCTCCGGGGCGTGCACCGATGATTACAAAGGTGAGGAGATCTGCCACTTTCCCAATGGTAGCTCTGAACCGGGATATACGATGGAAGTCAGGAAGAGCAAAAAATCGGAATGGCTGGCGGCGCATCCCAACGACAAGGACGGCAAATGCAGCGACGATGACAAGAAGGGTAGCTGGGAAAGCGTAGATACCTCTACCGCCGAGACCAGTGCCAACTGCGTTGCCTTTACCACTGCGGTTTCCACGGAGACCAAACTTGCAACCTATGAAAACGAGATGTCGGAGCAGGAGAAGGGTAAAGAAGAAGAAGCCAAAAATAAGCGCAAAGACGAGGAGGAGAAGGTCTTTAGCGACACCGCCAATGCGGACGAGCATAAGAGCAAGGCGGTCGAAGAGGAGGATCAGGAGTACAAACACAAGGCCAGCAAGGACGAGCACGAGCATAACAAGGAGGTGCATGAAAGCATCGTGACGCAGCTCAGGTCGCAAGCGAAGGTGCCCGCCGGTGGAGTGGTGTGCAAAACCCCCGATGGGCAGATTGGATTCATTCCACCGAGCGCAAGCGCTTCTACCGTGCCGGCCACGCCTGCCAAGAAGGCGTTACGCGAAATCTTCGGCAAGTAGCCCGCCGCGCGGCATCACCGCGTAACGACGCGGATTGCTAGATGAGAAGCCCTCCCTTTGTGGAGGGCTTTTCTGTTTGACAACCCATGGGCGCTCTAACCGCCCCTAAAACAGCTCGATGTCGTCGGACTCCGTTTCGCCGATGTAGTTTTTGACCACCCCGTCGAGCTCGTCGATGCTGTGCCGCAAGTCTTGGGTGGCGCTGTTCATCGTTTCGACGCTGCTGTTGGTGGTGTCCGATGCGCTGCGCACCTGCTGCAGGTTGTCGCCCATCTTGCTGGTGGCGCGGTTGGCCTGGCTGACATTGTGGGCGATCCCTTTCGCCTCCTGCTCCTGCCGCGCGGTGTTGCGCTCGATATCGACTGTGATGCCGTTGATGCGCTCGATGGTCTGTGCCACCTGCTGGATCACCTGCATGGCGGAGTCGGTGGTGCCTTGAATCTCCTCGATGCTGGCGGAGATATCCTGCGCCGCGCTTGAGGTCTGCGCCGCCAACTGCTTCACCTCGCTTGCGACCACGGCAAAGCCACGCCCCGCCTCGCCCGCCCGTGCCGCCTCGATGGTGGCGTTCATCGCCAACATCTGCGTCTGGCGGGCGATGGCGGTGATCAGCGCCACCATGTTGCCGATCTTCGTCGATGCCTCCTCCAGTTGGGCGATGGTGGTGCGGGTCTGCTGCGCCTGTTCCACCGCCTCGCTGGTGATGGTCGATGCCTCGCGCACCTGCCCCGCCACCTGCGAGATCGACTCGCTGATGCTCTCCACCGCCTGCTCTGCCTCGGCCATGCTGCCCTGCACCTGCTGCGCCTCGCGTTCGGTGTTCGCCACCTGCTGCTCCATCGCCTGCGAGGCGTCGGCCAGCTCCATGCCGCGCATCCCCATCGCGTCCGCCACCGCGCTTAGGCTCTGCGAGATGAGGCCGAGATCGCGCTGGAACTCGTCCAGCGCCTCCTGATCCTGATCTGCCTTCATGTAGATCTCGACCACCCGGTCGATATTGGCGTTGATCTCGATGGCGATCTTTTTCAACTGCCACGGAAAGCCGTCGTGGTTGATGCGGCGCTCGGTGTTGCCGGCGGCCATGGCGTCGAAGCTGGCGCTCACCTCGAGCAGGAACACCTGAATCAGGTCGCCCAGCAGGTTGATGCTGTGGGCGAGGGCGGAGAAGGGGTAGCGCGTCGCTAAGTGTTCCATGTCTCCCTGATTGACCGCCGTGGTCGCCATCAGCTCGCGGTCGAGGATGCGCGGGGTGAAGGTGCCGCCCACCCAGGCGCGGATCACATCCATGCTGTGCTTCGCCTGTAGGTAGGTGGCGCGCTGCACCACGATCAGCAGCAGCATCGACGCTAGGCCGAGCAGCAACAGCACCACGCCGCCGGCGACCAGCATCTTCCACTGGGTGGAGAGCAGATCGTCAAACTGCTGGTCGATATCGTACCGTTGCTGCTGTGCCAGCCCCGCCAGCAACTGCTCTACCTCGCTGCCGCTACGGGTCAGTTGATCGACCAGCGCCACCACGCGCGCGTGGCTGCCGCCGTTGCCGACCTGCTGTGTCAACTGCCGCTGCAACTGCTGCATGTGGGCGAACAGCTCGGCGATCTCCTGCACCTGCGCCTGATAATCAACCCCTTCATCGGGATGGTCGGCGTACCACCCC
>WFMN01000111.1 GCA_015489095.1 Mariprofundaceae bacterium
ATCCGGTTTCCGGTTCGATTCCAACGATTGTGCGGTCATTCAAATCGGCCGTCACCAAACGCGCCAACGAATTGTGTCGAACACCCGGCGGGAAATTGTGGCAACGCAATTATTGGGAACATATCATCCGTAACGAATTGGAATTGAATCGTATCCGGGAATATATCCGCAATAATCCGGCACGATGGGAATCGGATCGGTTGTACGGCTGCGGTGATCTGTTGGGGCATGGTGCGCTGTAGGGGCACGGCGCGCCGTGCCCCTACTCCATCGCACGCACCGGTGCCGTTGATCGCCTGTCATGAGTGTGATCTTCTGCACCGGGTGGTGCCGTTGGCGAAGGGGGGGAAGGCGCGGTGTAGCCGGTGCGGAGCGGCGCTCTATCAGGAGCGTCCGGGCGCGTTGGAGCGCAGCGCCGCCTTCTATCTGGCGGCGTTGATCTGCTTTGTGTTTGCCAACGGCTACCCCTTCTTGTCGCTCAAGATCGGCGCGCGGATGGAGACGGTTTACCTCGCCAACAGTGCGTGGGCGTTGGTGGCGGACGGGATGCCGCTGCTGGGGCTGTTGGTGCTGCTCACCAGCCTGCTTTTTCCGCTGTCGATGATGGTCGGCCACCTCTATCTGCTGCTGCCACGGCTGTGGCATCGGCGACCTGCCGCCTGCGGCTGGGTGTTTCGCAACCTGCGGCGGATCGCGCCGTGGAGCATGGTCAGTATTTTCATGCTGGGGACGCTGATTTCGGTGGTCAAGCTGCTCGATCTGGCGGAGGTGATCCCCGGCATCGGCGCCGCCTTTTTTGTGGCGATGATGCTCTGCATGGCGGCGGCGGAGGCGAGCTTCGACCCCCATCTCATCTGGCCGCGCGATGCGGTGGTGGATCAGCCCACCCGACCCCACACCTCCGCGCTGCGCAACGGGCTGGTGGCGTGCCACTACTGTACCCTGCTGGTGCCGATCGCCGAGTTGGATGCGCATGGGCACGGCCACTGTCCCCGCTGCGGGGGCGGGCTGCATGTGCGCAAGCCTAAGAGCATCGAACGCACCTGGGCGCTGCTGGCGTCGGCGGCGCTGCTGCTGCTTCCGGCCAACCTCTACCCGGTGATGACGGTGATCCGGTTGGGGCAGGGTGAGCCCTCCACCATCCTCGGCGGGGTGGTGCATCTGGCTGCCGCCGGGATGTGGGGGCTGGCGTTGATCATCTTTATCGCCTCGGTGATGGTGCCGGGGCTGAAGCTGGTCGCCTTTTCGTGGCTGCTGCGCACCATCCAGCGCCGGTCGGCGTACCGTCCGGTCGATCGCACCCGTCTCTATCGTATTGCCGAGGCGGTGGGGGCGTGGTCGATGGTGGATATCTTTGTGGTGGCGCTGCTGGCGGCGCTGGTGCAGATGGGGCAACTGGCCACCATCGCCCCCAATCTCGGCGCCTTTTTCTTCGCCTCGGTGGTGGTGGTCACCATGTTTGCCGCCGAAAGTTTTGATTCTAGGCTGATTTGGGATAACCTGCCCGACCCATGAGCGACAGCGACCACCCCACCCCCGCGGTGCAACACCGGCGATCGATCTCGCTGGTCTGGCTGGTGCCTGCGGTCACCCTGCTGATCGGTGGTTGGCTGATTTTCACCACCATGCGCGACAAGGGGCCGGAAATCACCATCACCTTCAAAACCGCCGAGGGGTTGGAACCGGGAAAAACCCTGATCAAATACAAGGATGTCGAGGTCGGCAAGGTGGTGGCGGTGCGTTTCTCCGAGGATTACCACCATGTGACCATCACCGCGCAGATGGCCAAGGATAGCGAGGTGTTGCTCAAACGCTCCACCCGCTTCTGGGTGGTGAAACCGCGGCTGTCGCTGCGCGGGGTGTCGGGGTTGAGCACGCTGGTTTCCGGCGCCTATATCGAGCTGGATCCGGGCAAGGGGGTGTTCCAAACCCGCTTTACCGGGCTGGAGAAGCCGCCGCTGATCAAGATGGACACGGCAGGAACCAAGGTGGAGCTGGTGGCGGACAAGCTCGGCTCCATTGATGCCGGATCACCCATCTATTACCAAGGGATCAGCGCCGGCGAGGTGCTGGGCTATGATCTCGCCAACGACAACAAGAGCGTGTTTATCCACGCCTTCATCCACGCCCCGTTCGACGCGCTGGTGCGCAGCAACACCAAGTTCTGGAATGTGAGCGGCGTGGATGTGACCATGAACGCCGATGGATTTAATGTCCACACCGAGTCGATGTTGTCGCTGATTTACGGCGGCATCGCCTTCGAAACCCCGCATGCGGAGAAGCATAAGAGCGAAAGCATCGATGGATTGGTCTTCACCCTCTACAAGGATCACCGCACCATCGTGGAGCAGGGCTTCACCCGCAAGATGAAGTTTGTCGCCTTTTTCGACAGTTCGGTGCGTGGGCTCGCGCCCGGGGCGCCGGTGGAGTTCAAGGGGATCAAGGTGGGGCAGGTGACCGACCTCCGGCTGGAGTTCAATATGAAGGATGCCACCTTCCGCATTCCGGTGCTGATCGAGATCGAGCCGGAGCGGGTGGTGCCGATCGGCGGCAGCAAGGGGGCGTCGCCCTACGAAACCTTCAAGAAACTGGTGCAAAAGGGGCTGCGCGCCCAGTTGGAGACCGGTAGCCTGTTGACCGGCAAGCTCTTCGTGGCGCTGGATATGCATCCGGGAACGCCGATCAAGCTGGTCGGGGCGGTCAAGGATATCCCCGAGATGCCCACCATCCCCGGCGGCTTCGCCCAGTTGACGGCCTCGGCCAAGAAGATTCTGGATAAGTTGGAGAAGGTGGAGACCGATAAGATCGGCGCGGAACTGCTTTCGATTCTGCATGGGGTGAATGGGGTGGTGAATCGGCCGGAATTGCAGCAGTCGCTGACCGATTTCCATGCTTCGCTCTCCTCCTTCCGCTCGATTCTGGCCAAGGTGGATGCCCATGCCGAGCCGATCGCCGGCAACTTGGATCAACTGCTGGCCTCCGGCCACGCCACGCTCGATAAGGCGCAGGAGACACTGGGTCTGATCAACGCGATGGCCAAGCCGGACTCGCCGTTGCAGTTCAAGATCATCCGCCTGAGTGACGATCTGTCGGATGCGGCGCGGGCGATTCGCAGCTTCCTCGACCTGTTGGAACGCCACCCCAACTCCATCATTTTCGGTAAGGAGTAAGTTGTTATGCGGATCATCGTCGGAATGGTTGTCTCCCTGCTGCTGGCGGGGTGCGGGTCCACCCCCACCCACTACTATGTGTTGACCGCCACCACCCCGGTCGCCAAGCAGGCGAACGACCAACTTTCGATCGAGATCAACGAGTTGCGCCTGCCGAAATACCTCGAACACCCGCAGATTGTGAGCCACAGCAGCGCCAACCAGCTGCTGCTGGCGGAGCATGACCAGTGGGCGGGCAAGCTGCGTGACAACATGATGCGCCTGCTGGCGAAAAACCTCGGCAACGCGCTCGGTACCTCGCGCATCGTGATCGCCCCCTACCGGCCGAGCGAGCCCTCGACGGTGCGGGTGATGGTGGAGATCCTCCGTTTTGAGCGCATGGCGGATGGCGTCATCGCGCTGGATGCCCAGTGGCGGCTGACCGATGGCCGCACCAATCGCAGCATGGTAAGCCGGGTGAGCCATCTGCGTGGGGAGCGCAAAACCAAGGAGATCGCGCCGATGGTGGCGGCGATGAGCCGGCTGTTCGGGCGCTTCAGCCAGGAGATCGCGGCGGAGATCAAGCGGCGGGTTCAGCGCGGCGCGCCGTGAGAGGAGTGCGGATCTGGATGGCGGCCGCGCTCTGTTGCGCGCTGGTGGCGACCGATGCGGTGGCCGCCCCCCTTTCCGGCTGGCAGGTGATTCACGACAGTATTGCGCGCCACTACCGGTTCCCCTTTGTGTTTGAGGCGCAATCGATGATACTGGTCGATGAGGATGGCCATCGCGATACCCGCCAGCTCAACCGCTATTCGCGGGTGGAGCAGGATGGCACTATCAAGTTTCTGCTTCGTTTTACCGATCCGGCGCCGATCCGCGATACCGCCATGCTGGCGGTGATCAACAGCAAGGGGGAGACGGTGAACCGCATCTTTCTGCCGGCGCTTGCCCCGCGCATGATTGCCTACCGCTCCTCCGACCGCAGCGGCACCTTTCTCGGCAGCGATTTTTCGGTGGGCGACCTGCTGCCGGACACGATGGCCGATTACCGCTACCGGCGCGAGGAAGATCTGGTCAAGGGGGAGGATCGCTGGTTTGTGGTCGAGGCGCGGCCCAAGTCACAAGCGATCGCGCAACGCACCGGCTACAGCAGGCGGGTGCTGTTTGTGCGGCAGGACAACCTAATGATCGACCGCATCGATTTTTACAGCGGCAAGATGTTGATCAAACGGCTGACGCGCCACGACATCCGCCGCATCAACGGCGATATGTGGGCGGCCAACATGGTGCTGATGGAGTCGTTTCAGAAGCGGCATCGCTCGATGATCAAGATCAACAACCGGATCTTCGGCCGGGATTTCGTGCCGGCGGCGATGTTTGAGCCCCGGCAGATTGTTGCCTATGGTCAGCGGCAATGATGCGCGGCCGTCCGTGGCCGCGATGCCGACTGCTTGCGAAGTCGTCATGGCTGATCCCATCGCAAAAAGTCCGTCCGTGGACTTTTTGCTTGACGGGAAGCGAAAATGCGATTTTCACTTCCCTTACAAACCAAGCACTTGCTGCGCAAGCGCTCGGTTTGCGCGGCCATCCGTGGCCGCGATGACGACTTCTTGCGAAGTCGTCATGGCTGAATCGTTACCATTTTACGAAGGTGTTGACGGATGATCATGGATGTTGAACAGCGGCAGGCCGTACTCTATCACAGGCTGCGCCAAATCATGGAGCGGATTCACAAGGCGGAAGCCGGGCTGCGTCGTAGTCGCGTCCGGCTCTTCGATCAGCATAAGATCGATGGTGCTTGGGTGGAGGCGGCGGAAAGTGTGCCCGAGCGGGAGGATATGATGGAGGCCTTTGTCTCCAAGTTCAATCGATTCCAAGACATGATGGGCGATAAGCTGTTACCCGCCGTACTTGCATGGAAGGGGGAACCTAACGGCGCCTTCATCGATAATCTCCAGCGCGCGGAACGCCTAGGGCTCATCCCATCCGTGCGACGGTGGCTGGAGGCACGGGCGATGCGCAATACGCTGGTGCACGAATATCTGGATGACTATCATACCTTTGCGCAAGCGCTGTTGCTGGCAAACAGCCAATGCCACATGTTATTACAGTCGTGGCGAACCATCCAAGCGTATGTGGAAAACGGTCATGCGCCTGAGTGATCATGAAGTGGAGGTCATCGTAGGCGCCGTGCGATCGTGCTTCGGTCGGGCTGCACGGGTCTATTTGTTTGGTTCGCGACTGTTTGATGATGTCAGAGGCGGTGATATCGACCTGCTGGTCGATCTTCCCGAGCCGGATGGGCAGATGGTTCAGCACAGATGCCAAGCGATCGCCGATATGCAGATGGCCTTGGGCGATCAGAAAATCGATCTGCTGGTGCGTCATCCGCGGGTCAGTGACCAAGCGCTTTTTCATGAAGTGCTGGAGCACGGCATCCCGCTATGTTGATCCCCACCTTTCGTTTGGGGCAACTGCTACCCACAAGTTTTGCGATTGACCCGTTTGGTCTCGCATACCAATATTCGAGTGCGTTGCCGGTGTGGCTGCCCAATAATGCGAACACAGAGCCTTGATCCAGAATAAGAATCCATTGTTGGCGCCGCTGCGCCATCGGGGGGCAACGGTGCTGGTGCTGCTCTTGGTGACGCTGCTGCTGGCGCTCGGCATCCCCAACCTTCAGATCGACAGCGGCTTTTCCAGCCTCGTTTCCGATAGCAACCCCGATAAACAGGCCTACCAGCAGGTGGTGAAGGAGTTCGGCTCCGACAGCCGCACACTGGTCTATGTGCGCGATCCCGCGTTGTGGAGCATTGATAAGCTCAACACGCTGCGCGCGCTGCACGAGAAGCTGCAGGCGCTGCCCGGCGTGCGCCGGATGGATGATCTATTCACCGTTTCCACCATCGCGGGGGACGATCAGGGGGTGGTGGTCGGGCGGCTGATCGCCGAGCAGCCGACAACCGCGGAGGAGGTGGCGCGGATCCGCGAGCGGGCGCTGGCAAACCCGCTGCTGGTGGGCAATATCCTGTCGCGCGACGGCTACGCCACCGCGCTGGTGCTGACCATCGACGGCGAGGCAAGCCACCTCAGCGACAGCGAGATCAGCCATGCAATCGACGGGGTGCTGGCACCGATGCACGGCGCGTTTCAGCGGCTGTTTCAGGTTGGATCGGCGCGCATCAACGCCGATCTGCACCGGTTGTTGATCGACGATATGGCTTGGCTTACGCCGCTGTCGGCATCGATGCTGCTGGTGGTGGTGTGGCTGATGCTGCGCAGCCTGACTGCCGCCATTATCCCGCTTATTTCGGCGGCGTTGAGCCTGATCTGGACGATGGGGATCATGGGGTGGCTGGGGCTGCCGCTCAATATTCTCTGCGCCATGCTGCCTTCGCTGGTGATCGTGGTCGGCTCCACCGAAGACAACCACATGGTGGCCTCCTACCTGCGCTCGCTGCGCGCGGATAGCGCCAACCCGCGGTTAGCGGCGGCGGCAACCATGCTGGCGGAGATCGGGGTGCCGATGCTGCTGACCATCACCACCACCCTGATCGGTTTTGCCAGTAATATCTTTACCGGCATGGCGCTGATCCGTGACTTCGCCTTTGCCGCCGCTATCGCCATCGCGGCCAACGGCATCATCACCATGGTGCTGGTGCCGATTATCCTGTCGTGGCTGGGGCCGCGGCGCAGCCTGTTGGCCGACCCCGATCACGATCGGCGCGGCCTGCCGGGCGTGCTGGTACGGCTGTTCGACTACGCCAACCGCCACTATCCGCGGGCGATTCTCGTTGCCACGGCGGCGCTGTCGGCGCTGTTTGTGTGGCAGGCGATGCAACTGAAGGTGACCAACAACCCGATCTCCTACTTTCAGCAGGACAACCCGATTATCGCCGAGAGCGCCGCCCTGCACCGCGATCTGGCGGGTGGCAGTCTCTTTTATGTGCGCTTAAGCAGCAAGCAACCGCTTGCATTCCAGCAGCCGGCAGTGCTCGATAAGCTGGCGCAGATTCAGCGGTTTATCGACGAGCAGCAGGTGTTTGACCGCACCACCTCACTGGTTGATTACTTGGCGCTGGTCAATCAGGCGTTTCACGGCGGCGATGCCCGGTTTCACAAGCCGCCGGCCAGCGCGCGGCTGACGGCGCAATACCTGCTGTTTTTGCACCGCAACACGCTGCGCGGTATGGTGAGCTACGATTACCGGCGGGCGGTGATCACGGTGCGCCACAACATCAGCGATTCAGCGACCATCAACCGCTATGTGGCCGAGCTGCGCCGTGCCGCCAGCGAGATTGCCGGGCCTTCGATTAAGGTGCGGGTGCTGGGCGAAGGGATTATGATCAACAACAACGCCGAGCAGTTGATGCGCGATCAGGTCAAGTCGCTCTCGGTGCTGTTGGTCGCGGTGTTTCTGCTGATGTCGCTGATGTTCACCTCGGTGAAGGGTGGGTTGATCTCGCTGATTCCCAACATGATTCCGATCGTGATTATGTTCGGGGTGATGGGGGCGCTCGGCATTCCGCTCAACCCCGGCACGGCGATGGTGGCGGTAATCGTGATGGGCATCGCCATCGACAACACCATCCATCTGCTCACCCGTTACAACGATTTGAGCCGCAACGCCGCCAGCTTTACCGATGCGGTGCAGCAGACGGTGCGTGAAGAGGCGGCGCCGATGGCCACCACCACGCTGGCGCTGGCGCTCGGTTTTGCGGTGTTGCTGCAGTCGCAGTTCGCCATTATCGCCCAATTCGGGGCGCTGGCGGCGGCGACCATTCTGCTCGCGCTCTTCATCAATCTGCTGGTGACGCCGATTGTGATGGCGCGCATGCGGCTGGTGAGCCTGCATCGGATGTTGGAGACCTTCTGGCAGCAGCGGTCTCTGGAGGCCAGCCCGCTCTTCGCTGGCATGAGCAGCTACCAGACCTGCAAGGCGATCCTGATTTCCGAGTCGCGCGAGTTGAAGGCGGGCGATCTGCTCATCGAGCAGGGAACCATTGAGCGCAGCATGTATGTGGTGCTGTGCGGGACGCTGGAGGTGCTGCGTCGCGATGATGGCCACGAGGTGAAGCTGGCGGACTTGAAGCGTGGGGATCTGGTGGGCGAGATCGGCTTTGTGCGCGAGGCTCTGCGCACCGCCACTGTGCGCGCCACCTCCGATGTGACGGTGTTGCGCTTCGATTACGAGCGGTTGCGCACCGACCTTAAATACTTTCCGGGCGTGATGTCGAAGCTCAATTTCAATATCAGCACCATCCTGGGCGAGCGGCTGGCGGATGTGATCAAGGGCATCGCCAAGAAGAACAAGTCGCTGGTCGGTGAGGTGAGTTAATATTATGGGAACAATGGGTAAACGATCGTTTATCGTGTGGTGGCTGTAGATTTAGGTCGGTGCGTGCCAGTTCGCGCAGAGGGTTGCGCATGCGCGCCTATGATAATGTATTTTTGAGAAGTGGTATCACAACCGCGATTAACACCAAGCCCAACATCCATTTCATCAGCTTCTGCTCAGACTGAACAAGTAATATTTGTCGCTCCAGCACGGCGATATCGGATTTTGTCAGCGCTTCGTTTTTTGATAAGGCCTCCGATGCGCGGATGGCTTTTTCTTCAGACACGCCCGCATCTTTTAACGCCTCATAGACTTCAATGACCATTGTGCTCATGTCCGCATTATGGGTTAA
>WFMN01000112.1 GCA_015489095.1 Mariprofundaceae bacterium
ACTTTTTGATTACCTCCGGCATCGATGCCGGGCGGCTGAAAGCACTGGGCTATGGCGAAGTGCGCCCCATCGCCAGCAACGCCTTCAAAAAAGGGCGCGCCATGAACCGGCGGATCGATGTGGTGATCCAGCCGTGACGGGGCTTTTGTATTTCACCGCGGAGGCGCGGAGGCGCGGAGGAGAAAATATTATATTTTGTCTTCCTCTGTGCCTCCGTGCCTCTGTGGTTGTTCTTCCGCTGTCATGAATAGTGCCGATATCGAACGGCGGGTCGATGCGCTGCTGACGGCGTGCGGCAGGGAGATCACGCCGTTTCATAAGCAGTTGCTGATGGAGACGGTGCAACTGATCTGTCACGATCAGTCGCTCGCCGATATCAAGATGATGGCGCGGACGATGGCGGAGATCCGCCAGGGGTTGGAGATGTTTTCCGACTACACCGATCGGCGTAAAGTGTCGCTGTTCGGCTCCGCTCGCACGCAGCCCGACGATCCGCGTTACATTCAGGGGCGGGCGATGGGCAAGGCGTTGGCCGACGCCGGGTTTATGGTCATTACCGGCGGCGGTGGCGGTATGATGCAGGCGGCCAACGAAGGGGCGGGCGAGGCGCAGTCGTTCGGCATCAATATCAACCTGCCGATGGAGCAGAAGCCCAACCCGGTGGTGGCCGATTCACCGCGCCACTTCTACTGCCAGTACTTCTTCACCCGCAAGCTCTTCTTTCTGAAAGAGAGCAGCGCGGTGATCCTCACCCCCGGCGGCTTTGGCACGCTGGATGAGGGGTTTGAAACCTTGACCCTGCTGCAGACCGGGCGCAACCCGCCGATGCCGGTGATTATGCTGGAGGCGCCGGGCGACGATTTCTGGGGGCCGTTTTTGCGCTCGTGGGTGCGGCGGCTGAAAAAGGATGGCCTGATCGACAGCGAAGATGACCGGCTGTTGCTCCATACCGACAGCGTCGAGGTGGCGCTGGAGCATATCGAGTCGTTTTACAGCAACTACCATAGCTTTCGCTATGTCGGGCGCTGGGTGCTGTTGCGGATGGTGCGGCCGCTCGATGATGGTGCGCTGGAGCGGTTGAACGCCGAGTTTTCCGATGTGCTGGCCAAGGGGAGGATCGAGCAGGTGTACGGCTGGCCGCAGCACGACGATGAAGGTACCGAACATCTGCCGCGCCTGCGCCTGCAGCTCGATCGTCACCGCATGAGCGTGTTGCCGCAGATTATCCGCCGCGCCAACGCACTTGCCGCGCGCTAGGGAGAGGCGGTGACGAACCCGCTGATGCAGCGGCTGTGGCAGTGGCTGCAGCACCACGACGCCTTCTATCTCAGTGTACTGGCGGTTGTTGTCGGGATCCTAGCCGGCTATGGCGCGCTCGGGTTCCGCTTCGGCATCGGCTGGATCAGTACCTTCTGGGTTGGCGCGTCGAGCTGGTCTGTGGTGCTCTACAGCGCGCCGTGGTATCTCTTTCTGTTGGCGCCGCTCTGCGGGGGATTGCTGGTGGGGCTGATCAACACCTACTGGCTCACGCCGGGCGCGATCAAGATTGTTCCCGGCGTGATGGAGGCGTTGGCGCTCTATGGGGGTAAGATCAAGGCGCGGCGCGCGGCCGGCGAAACCCTGAGCAACATGGTGGCGCTCGGCAGCGGCGCCAGTATGGGGCGGGAGGCGCCCACCGTGGCTCTGGGGGCGGCGTTGGCCTCGCTGCTGGGGCAGTGGCTCCGTTTCGACGAGCAGCACATGCGGGTATTGCTCGGTTGCGGTATCGCCGCCGCGATCGCGGCCTCGTTCAATGCGCCGATCGCCGGCTCGCTGTTTGCGCTTGAGGTGATTCTTACCGACTACACCATCGCCACCTTCAGCCCGATCGTGTTGTCGGCGGTGATCGCCACCGTGATCACGCGGGCGGAGGTAGGCAACTACCCCGCCTTTCAGGTGCCGGTTTTTGTGATGGACTCCTTTGCGCAGATCCCCTCCTATCTGCTGTTGGGGGTGGTGTGTGGCCTGCAGGCGGCGCTGTTGATCTACCTGCTGCCGAAGGTGCGCGGCGCGTTCGAACAGCATGTGCCCAACACGGTGATTCGTCCCGTGGTGGCGGGCTTGATGTTGGGGCTGCTGGCATTGCTGGTGCCGGAGTTGATGTCGATGGGCTACGGCACGGTTTCCAAGCTGCTCAACGAACAGTTCACCCCCTCGCTGTTCGGGGTGGTGGTGCCGCTCATCCCTTTTCTGATGCTGGTGCTCTGTTTGAAGATGACCACCAGCCTGCTCTGTGCCGGCGGGGGGTTCGGCACCGGGTTGATCGGGCCGTCGCTCTTTCTCGGTACGGCCGTGGGGGCGCTGTTCGGCTTGGTCGCGCACGCCATCGCCCCGGGGCTGACCGGCAGCTACGGCTCTTACGCGTTGATCGGTGCCGGTGCGATGATGGCGGCGGCGCTGCAGGCGCCGGTGAGTACCATTCTGATGCTGTTTGAATTGTCGGGCGAGTATCAGATCATGGTACCGCTGATGACCGCCTGCGTGGTGGCGACGCTGGTGAAAACCGCCTTCGGCGCCGACTCGGTCTTTACCGAGATTCTGAACAGCCGGGGCATCGAAACCCGCTGGGGGCTGGAGCGTGCTTGGCTGCGCTCGGTGCCGATTGCCCGCATCCCGTGGCGTTCGGTGCCCGCGGTGCACGAGAGCGCGCGGCTCGATGTGCTCAAACGGGAGTATATCACCTCCGGCAAGGGGTGTGTGCAGGTGGTGGATGACGACGGGCTGATGGTCGGCATCGTCACCTTCAACGATCTGAAGGAGTGCCTGCTCGATTCCACGCTGGATCAGGTGGTGGTGGCAGGCGAGGTGGCCAACCGTCGGGTGAAGGTGGTCGCGGAGAACGCCAGCCTGCTCGATGCCATCGATGTGCTCGACCGCGAGGTGTTTGAACAGATGCCGGTGGTTGCCGCCGACAACCCGCGGCGGGTATTGGGGATGCTGTCACGCAACGCGGTCTTCTCCACCTACCACAAGCTGATCGTGCAGCACGGAGAGCAGGTCGGAGAAGCGCGTTAGTTAGAGCGTGACCACCCCGTCGGGGGTGCCCATCAGGATGATATCGGCACGCTGGTGGGCGAAGATGCCGTTGGTCACCACACCGGGCAGGGCGTTGAGCCGATCCTCCAGCGCTAGGCCATCATGGATTTCCAAGCCGGTCACATCGATGATGATGTTGCCGTTGTCGGTGGTGAAGCCTTCGCGGCGTTGCGGGGTGCCGCCGAGTTTGCGGACCTCGGCGCTGATCAGCGCCTCGGCCATCGGAATGACCTCGATCGGCAGCGGGAAGGCGCCGAGGTAGGGTACCTGCTTGCTCTGATCGACGATGCAGACAAAGCGGTCGGAGGCGGCGGCTACGATCTTCTCCCGCGTGAGCGCGCCGCCACCGCCCTTGGTGAGGCACTTGGCAGGGTCGAACTCATCGGCGCCGTCGATGTAGACGGCGAGCGAATCCACCTCGCTCAGCGCCTGGTTGAGATCCACCACGCGGATCCCGTTGGCGCGCAGCCGTTCCGCCGTGGCGTTCGAGCTGGCGACCGCGCCGAGAATGGCCTCCTTTTTCGCGGCCAGCGCGTCGATAAACTTGTTGGCGGTGGAGCCGGTGCCAACACCGATGATGGTGCCGTTCTCGACATATTCGAGCGCCGCGGCCGCGACCTTCTCTTTCATTTCATCTTGGGTCATGGGTTCCTCCTTCGTAGTGGAAATAGAAACGGGCGACCGACCGGCCGCCCGTTTCAACACGCGTCAGCACCACGGCCGATTAGCCATGAGCAGATAGCAAAAAGTCCATCCGTGGCGATTCGCGGTTGGAAACCGCTCCTACAACAGCCCGTAGTAGGAGGGGAATCCTTTCCCCGAACCCATCCATGGTCGCGGTGACGCCTTTTTGCGAGGCTGATTAGCTGTAGAAACCGATCATGGTCTCCAGCGATTTGGCCTTAATCTTCGAGGCGTTGCCGGCGGAACCGAAGGCCTCGAAACGGGCTTTGCAGATCTCCTTCATCGCATCCTTGGCCGCGCCGTAGAACTTCCGCGGGTCGAAATTGGAGGTGTTCTCCGCCAAGTGGCGACGGATGGCGCCGGTCGATGCCATGCGCAGATCGGTATCGATATTGACCTTGCGCACGCCGTGCTTGATCCCTTCCACGATCTCCTCCACCGGCACTCCGTAGGTCTGCCCCATGGTGCCGCCGTAGTCGTTGATGACCTTCAACCAATCCTGCGGCACCGAGGAGGAGCCATGCATCACCAGATGGGTGTTCGGCAGCTTGGCGTGGATCTTTTTCACCGTGTCGATGGAGAGGATATCCCCTGTCGGCGGACGGGTGAACTTATACGCGCCATGGCTGGTGCCGATGGCGATGGCCAACGCATCCACGCCGGTCTGCGCCACGAAATCGGCGGCCTCGTCGGGGTCGGTCAGCATCTGGTCGTGCGAGAGTTTGCCCTCGGCGCCGACGCCATCCTCTTCGCCTGCTTCGCCGGTCTCCAGCGAGCCGAGGCAGCCGAGCTCGCCTTCGACGGAAACACCGCCGGCATGGGCCATCTCACATACCTTTCTGGTCACTTCGACATTGTATTCGTAGCTGGATGGGGTTTTGGCATCCTCCTGCAACGAGCCGTCCATCATCACCGATGAAAAGCCGGACTGGATCGAGCGCAGGCAGACCGCCGGGCTCGATCCGTGATCCTGATGCATCACCACCGGAATATCGGGATACTGTTCGATCGCGGCGGCGATCAGGTGGCGCAAAAAGGGCTCTCCGGCGTATTTGCGGGCACCGGCGGAGCCCTGCATGATCACCGGGCTGTCGGTCTCGGCGGCCGCCTCCATGATGGCGTGCACCTGCTCCATGTTGTTGACATTGAATGCGGGCATGCCGTAGTTGTTTTCTGCTGCGTGATCGAGCAGTTGGCGTAGTGAGATAAGTGCCATTGTCGTCTCCTTTTGTGTGGTTTATTCGTTCTCTGCAAGATGGTCGCCGGCGCGGACGATCTTCATCATGTTGGTTGCTCCGGACTCTCCCATCGGGGTGCCCATGGTCATGGCGATCAGGTCCTCTTTCTCGACAATGCCGTGCGACAGCATCAGCGCCTTGGCATCGTCGGTGGCGCGCGGGGCGTCGGTGGCTTCGCTGTACTGGGTTGCCAGCATGATCGGGGTGACATTGCGGTAGAGCGCCACCTTGCCCAAGGTGGTGTGTTCCGGTGTCAGGGCGTAGATCGGCACCTCGCCCAGATGGCGGGACATGTAGAGGGCGGTGCTGCCGCTCTGGGTAAAGGCGACGATCGCCTTGATCGGCATCATGCGCGCGGCGTCCATCACCGAACGGGCGATGCACTCGTTGACCGAGTGGGGCGGGTAGCGCGGGTCGCGGGTGCTCTGCGAGGGAAAGACACGATGGCGTTCGGTCTCTAGGCAGGTGCGATCCATCGCCTTGACCGCCTCCACCGGATACTTACCGGCGGCCGATTCTCCGGAGAGCATCACGGCATCGGTGCCGTCGATAACGGCGTTGGCGACATCGTTCACCTCCGCCCGGGTGGGCACCGGGTTTTCGCACATCGACTCCATCATCTGGGTGGCCACAATCACCGGGCAGTTGAACTTGGGCGCCTTGCGCAAAATCCGTTTCTGTACCGGCGGTACCGCGGCATCGCCGATTTCGACGCCGAGATCGCCGCGCGCGACCATGACCACATCGGAGGCTTCAAGGATCGAGTCCAGGTTGTCCACCGCCTCGGCCCGTTCCACCTTGGCCACGATCCCGGCGTGCCCGCCGGCGGCGCGCACCAGTTTGCGGGCGTATTCGATATCGGCACCATCGCGGGGAAACGAGATGGCGATGTAATCGACGCCGATGGCGCAGGCGGTTTGGATATCTTCCTTGTCCTTGTCGGTCAGCGCCGCCGCCGAGAGCCCGCCACCGGCACGGTTGATCCCCTTGTTGTTGGAGAGCTCGCCGCCGAGGATGACGGTGCAGCGGATTTCGCTGCCGACGATCTCATCGACATCCATCACGATCAGGCCGTCGTTCAGCAGCAGCCGGGCGCCGGGCTCGACATCATTGATCAGCTCCTTGTAGGTGATGCCGACGCGCTCGTCGTTGCCCGCTTCGAGGTCGAGGTCGATGTCGATAATGAATTTCTGCCCGGGGCAGAGCATGGTGGCGCCGTGGACGAAACGGCCGACGCGGATCTTCGGACCCTGCATGTCGGCGAGGATACCGACGGTGACCCCCACCTTGTCGGCGGCGGCACGCACCATTTCCGCCCGCTTGCGGTGATCCTCCGCGGTGCCGTGGGAGAAGTTCAGACGCACGACATTGACGCCGGCGCGGATCATCTCCTCGAGGATTTCGGGTGTCTCGGAGGCGGGCCCCAGTGTGGCGACGATCTTGGTGCGCCGTTTACGGGTAATCACTAGGCGGCACGCTCCTCTAGCATGGCGACGGCGGGGAGCTTCTTGCCTTCGAGGAACTCCAAAAAGGCGCCGCCCCCGGTCGAGATATAGGAGACCTTGTCGCCGATGTTGTACTTGGCGACCGCCGCCAGCGTGTCGCCTCCGCCGGCGATCGAGAAGGCGTCGGATTCGGCAATGGCCAGCGAGATCGCCTTGGTGCCTTCGCCGAACTGATCGAACTCGAACACGCCGACCGGGCCGTTCCAGACAATCGTGCCGGCCTTTTTCAGGATCTCGGCCAGCGCGTTGGCGGAATCGGGGCCGATATCGAAGATCATGTCGTCGTCGGCCACCTCCGCCACCGGCTTGAGCGTCGCCTCGGCCGTGGGCGAGAACTCCTTGCCGCATACCACATCGGTGGGTACCGGAATCGATCCGCCGCGCGCCTCGGCGGCGGCGGAGAGGCTCTTGCAGGTGTCGATCAGATCCGCTTCATAGAGCGATTTGCCGACATTGTGGCCTGCCGCGGCGATAAAGGTGTTGGCGATGCCGCCCCCCACCACCAGTTGATCCACCACCTTGGAGAGCGATTCGAGCACGGTCAGCTTGGTCGAGACCTTGGAGCCGCCGACAATCGCCACCATCGGGCGAGCGGGGTTGTCCAGCGCCTTGCCCAACGCGTCGAGCTCGGCGGCCAGCAGAGGCCCCGCGCAGGCGACCGGTGCAAACTTGCCGGCACCGTGGGTGGAGGCCTGTGCGCGGTGGGCGGTGCCGAAGGCGTCCATCACATAGATATCGCACAAGGCGGCGTACTTCTTCGACAGCGCTTCGTCGTTCTTCTTCTCACCCTTGTTGAAGCGGATATTCTCCAACAGCACCAGTTCGCCCTCCTCAAGCTGCGGGGCGTTCTCCAGATAATCCTTGACCAGACGAACCTCCTTGCCGAGCAGCTTGCTCAGGTGGCGTGCCACCGGCGCCAGCGAGAACTTCTCTTCATACTCGCCCTCCGTCGGCCGCCCGAGGTGGCAGCAGACCATCACCTTGGCGCCGGCGTCGATCGCCCGTTTCATGGTCGGCAGGCTGGCGCGGATGCGGGTGTCGTCGCCCACCTCGCCATCGACGATGGGGACATTGAGATCCTCGCGGATCAATACCCGCTTGCCGGCGAGATCAAGATCGGTCATTTTGATTACGGACATGGGATTACCTCCGAAGGATGGTTACTGGTCAGGACTAGCGCGGCCGGGGCGTGGTGCCCCGGCCATCGGGTGTGGGTTTGCTGAAGTCGTCCTTAGTTGTTGGCGACATGGCGCACGAAGCGCATCATGTTGCAGGTGTACCCGTACTCGTTGTCGTACCACGACACCAGCTTGACGAAGGTGCTGTCGATGGCGATGCCGGCGGTGGAGTCGAAGATCGAGGAGTAGCTGCAGCCGCGGAAGTCGGTGGAGACCACCTTCTCATCGGTGAAGGCCAGCGTGTCGCCGATGCCCGGCGTCTCCGAAGCCTTCTTCACGGCGGCGACGATCTCGTCGTAGCTGGCCTCCTTTTCCAGCTCCACGGTCAGATCCACCACCGAGACATCGGAGGCCGGAATGCGGAAGGCCATGCCGGTCAGCTTGCCGTTGAGCGCAGGAATCACTTTGCCCACCGCCTTGGCGGCGCCGGTGGAGGAGGGGATGATGTTCTCCAAGATGCCGCGGCCGCCGCGCCAATCCTTCAGCGACGGGCCGTCCACGGTTTTCTGGGTCGCCGTTGCGGCATGCACGGTGGTCATCAGGCCGCGCTTGATGCCGAAGTTGTCGTGTACCACCTTGGCCAGCGGCGCCAGGCAGTTGGTGGTGCAGGAGGCGGCCGACGAAATGGCCTGACCGGCATACGATTCATGGTTCACGCCATAGACGAACATCGGGGTGTGATCCTTGGAGGGGGCGGACTGCACCACCTTTTTGGCGCCGGCATTGATATGCGCTTGGCAGCCCTCTTCGGTCAGGAAGAAGCCGGTGCATTCGAGCACCACATCCACACCGATCTCATCCCATTTCAGGTTGGCCGGATCGCGCTCGGCGGTGACGCGAATCGTTTTGCCGTTGACAACCAGATTGCCATCGACAACCGACACATCGCCGTCGAACCGGCCATGCACCGAGTCGTATTTCAGCATGTAGGCCTGATACTCGGGGTCGAGCAGGTCGTTGATGCCGACCACCTCCATGTCGGTAAACTCCTTGGCGATCGCGCGAAACGCCATGCGGCCGATGCGGCCGAATCCGTTGATTCCTACTTTGATAGTCATTGATTTTACTCCCTTTTTAGTATGTAATTTGCTAGACGAGTTCGTTGACCGCCGCCACGACCGCCTCGACGGTAATGCCGAACTCCTTGAACAGATCGCCGGCCGGGGCGGATTCGCCGAAGCGATCGACGCCGATCGATTTGCCGTTCAGGCCGACATAGCGGCTCCAGAAGGCGGTGACACCCGCTTCGACCGATACGCGCGCGGTGACCGCCGCCGGCAGCACCGACTCCTTGTAGTCGTCGGATTGGGCGTCAAACGCCTCGGTACAGGGCATGGAGACCACACGGATCTTCTTGTCGCCAAGCTCCTTCTGGGCGGCGAGCGCCAACTGCACCTCGGAACCGGTGGCGATGATGATCGCATCCGGTGTCCCTTCGCAGTCGGAGAGGATATAACCGCCCTGCGCGATCTGGCCGATCTGGGTGTCGGTGTAGTCGTTGCACGGCAACCCTTGGCGGGTGAAGACGAGGGTGGAGGGGCCTTCGCGCCGCTCGATGGCGCTCTTCCACGCCACCGCGGATTCCACCGCGTCACAGGGGCGCCATGTACGCATGTTGGGGATCATGCGCAGGGTGGCGATCTGCTCCACCGGCTGATGGGTGGGGCCATCCTCGCCCAGCCCGATCGAGTCGTGGGTATAGACGAAGATGGTGCCGATCTTCATCAGCGCCGCCATGCGCAGCGCGTTGCGGGCATACTCCGAGAACATGAGGAAGGTCGCACCGAAGGGGATGACGCCGCCGTGCAGCGCGAGCCCGTTCAGCGCGGCCGACATGCCGAACTCGCGCACCCCCCAGTGGAGGTAATTGCCCGCCGGGGTCTCCGGGCTGAACGCCACCGCATCCGGCCACTTGGTGTTGTTGGACGGTGCCAAATCGGCCGAGCCGCCGACGATCTCCGGCAGCGCCTCCGCCAGCACACCGATGGTCTTGCCGGAGGCGACGCGGGTCGCCCAGCCCGGCTTCTCTTCGCGCAACTGGTCGATCCAGCCGTTGATGGTCTCTTCAAAGTCGATCGGCAGCTCACCGTTGATGCGCCGTTCGAACTGCGCCGCCATCTCGGGATGCTCCAGCTTGTAGCCCTTGAGCATGTCGCGCCACGCCTGCTCGGCGGCGGCGCCCTTCTCCTTGGCATCCCAGCCGGCATAGACATCGTCGGGGATCTCAAACGGGGCGTGCTCCCAGCCGAGCTCCTTGCGTACCAGCGCGCACTCCTCTTCGCCGAGGGCGGCGCCGTGGCAGTCGTGGCTGCCGGACTTGTTGGGTGAGCCGAAGCCGATGACCGTCTTGCAGCAGATCAGGGTCGGCTGCTCGCTGTTGGCGCGGGCGGTGTCGATCGCCGCCTTGATCTCGTCGGCGTCGTGGCCGTTGACATTGCGGATCACCTGCCAGCCGTAGGCCTCGAACCGCTTGGGGGTGTCATCGGTGAACCACCCCTCGACATGGCCGTCGATAGAGATGCCGTTGTCGTCGTAGAAGGCGATCAGCTTGCCCAGCTTCAGTGTGCCGGCGAGCGAGCAGGCCTCATGGCTGATCCCCTCCATCATGCAGCCGTCGCCGAGGAAGACGAAGGTGTTGTGATCCACCACATCGAACCCCTCGCGGTTGAATTGGGCGGCCATCATCTTCTCGGCGATCGCCATGCCGACGCCGTTGGTAATCCCCTGCCCCAAGGGGCCGGTGGTGGTCTCCACGCCCGGGGCGTAGCCGTATTCGGGGTGTCCCGGTGTCTTGGAGTGGAGCTGGCGGAACTGCTTGAGATCGTCGATCGACAGGTCGTAGCCGGTCAGATGAAGCAGCGAGTAGATCAGCATCGAGCCGTGGCCGTTGGAGAGGATGAAACGGTCGCGGTTGAACCAGTCCGGGTTGCCCGGGTTGTGGCGCATGTAGTCGTTCCACAGCACCTCGGCGATGTCGGCCATGCCCATCGGGGCGCCGGGGTGGCCGGAGTTGGCCTTCTGGACGGCGTCCATGGAAAGCACTCGGATGGCGTTGGCTAGGGTTTTGCGTGTTGGTTTGCTCATAATGGTGGTAGCCTCTTGGTTTAGTAAAAAGTGAAGTTGTGTTGTGTATAGGTGTGGTTAGACATGCACCGTGGTCTGTACCCGGCGGATGTTGCCGATGCCGCCGTCCAGCACGATGGTATCGGTGGTTTTGTGACGGCCATAGGCGTCTTGCCCGACCTTGACATGGTGGACATAGGCGCCGCTGGTAAGGCCGGTGGCGATAAATAGGCAGTCGTCGGAGGTGACCAGTTCATCGCGTTCGATGATGCGCTTGGTATCGACCCCCTCCTTCTTGCACAGCTCGATCTCGAAATCCTTTTGCGGCGCCATGCGGCCGAACATCTCCGCCCCCATGGCGCGGGCGGCGCAGGCGGTGACGATTCCCTCGGGGGTGCCACCGATGCCGAAGAGGGCGTCCGACCCCATGTTAAGTACCGCCTGAATGGCACCGTTGACATCGCCGTCGGTGGCGAGGCGCACCTTGGCGCCAGCGGCATAGACCTCTTGGATCAGCCCTTTGTGCCGCGGTTTGTCGAGAATGAACACCTTGATCTCGCTCACCTTCTTGCCGAGCGCCTTGGCCAGCGCTTCAAGGCGATCCGCAACCGGAGCTTGCGGGTCGATCTTGCCGCGCGCGGCCTTGGGATAGACCTGCTTATCCATGTAGAAGCAGGAGCCGGGGCGGTACATGGTGCCTGCCGGTGCGGCGGCGAGGGTGACGATGGAGCCGGGCATATCCTTGGCGAACAGGTTGGTGCCCTCGATGGGATCGACCGCGATATCGACGCCGATCCCCTCGCCGGTGCCCACCTTTTCGCCGTCGTAGAGCGCGGGGGCTTCATCCTTGGCGCCCTCGCCGATCACAATCATGCCGTTCATCGGCACCTGGTTGATGCGGGCGCGCATGGCATCCACCGCCAATCCGTCGCCCTCGTCCTTCTTGCCCGATCCGACATGGGGGGCGCAAGCGCGCGCGGCGGCCTCGCAAACCTCGACCAACTCGATTTTCAGATCTGCGACGGCATTCAACATGGTGGCTCTCCCCTCGGGTATTCAAACGGTGGTAAATCAAAAAGTGCGCGGCATACTACACACTTCACGATGAAAAGCCAGCGCGGCACCTGCCCGGCGATGACCGTGCGGGCTGGTTGCCATCGGCGGCTTTCGGGGCAGGGTTCGACGCCGCGAACTTCACTGTCAGGGGGATCCATGACTACCGAACAAGCCGCCGTAGGCATCACCCATCAGGGGTGTTTTTTCGATCAGGACAAGCTGATGGCGCTGCATGACAGCATGCTGATGATCCGCCGTTTCGAAGAGAAGGCGGGGCAGCTCTACGGACTGCGCAAGATCGGCGGATTCTGCCATCTCTGCAACGGGCAGGAGGCGGTCTGCGTCGGCACCGACGAGGCCGCGCAGGCGGATGACTATTTCTTGACCGGCTACCGCGACCACGGCCATGTGCTGGCGCGCGGCGGTGATCCGACGGCGGTGATGGCCGAGCTTTTGGGGCGCAGCGGCGGTATCGTCAACGGTAAGGGGGGCTCGATGCATATGTTCAGCCGCCCGCACAACTTCGTCGGCGGCAACGGCATCGTCGGCGAGCAGGTGCCGGTGGGGCTGGGCTTCGGCTTTGCCTCCTACTACCGCAACGACGGCCGGGTCACCTTCTGTTTCATGGGCGATGGCGCCGTCAATCAGGGGGCGGTGTACGAATCGTTCAATATGGCATCGCTGTGGAAGCTGCCGATCGTCTTTGTGGTGGAGAACAACCAGTACGCCATGGGCACGGCGCTCAATCGCGCCTCCGCCGAAACCCACCTGTATAAACGGGGCATCTCGTTCAAGGTGCCGGGGATGCAGGTGGATGGCATGGATGTGTTGGAGGTGGCCACCAAAACCGCCGAGGCGCGCGCCCATGTCGCCTCCGGCGAGGGGCCGATGATTCTGGAGATGATCACCTACCGCTACCGCGGCCATTCGATGTCCGATCCCGCCACCTATCGCAGCCGCGAAGAGGTGGATGAGTGGCGGGCGGGACGCGATCCGATCGCCCGCCTGCAGCAGCAGATGATCGAACTTGGCATTGTAGACGCGCTGGCCTTCAAGGAGAAGGACAAGGCGATCAAGAAAGAGGTGAACGACATCGCCAAGGCGGCGGAGGCGCAAGCGGAGCCCGAAGCGGCGGAGATGTGGCGCCATGTTTATGCGCAACCGATCGACGGGGCGTATCCGTATCCGGGCAAGGTGGGGTGAGCCGATGAGCAAGATGACATACCGGGAAGCGCTCAATCGGGCGATGTGCGAAGAGATGGCGCGCGATGATCGCGTCTTTTTGATGGGCGAAGAGGTGGCGGAGTACAACGGCGCCTACAAGGTGAGCCAAGGGATGCTGGAGAAATTCGGTCCCAAGCGGGTGATCGACACCCCGATCACGGAGCTCGGCTTTGCCGGGTTGGGGGTAGGGGCGGCGATGGCGGGGCTGCGGCCGATTATCG
Source organism: Mariprofundaceae bacterium (assembly GCA_015489095.1). Lineage (GTDB taxonomy): Bacteria > Pseudomonadota > Zetaproteobacteria > Mariprofundales > J009 > S009-29. The sequence continues at coordinate 13,245 of WFMN01000112.1, forward strand.
AGTTCATGACCTGGAACTTCGCCATTTTGGCGCTCGATCAGATCGTCAACGCCGCCGCCAAGATGCACTACATGTCGGCGGGGCAGTACGCGGTGCCAATGGTCTTTCGCGGTGCCGGAGGGTCGGCGGCGCGGGTGGGCGCGCAACATTCGCAGAGCCTAGAAAACTGGCTGGCCAATGTGCCGGGGTTGAAGGTGGTGATGCCGTCGTGTCCCGCCGATGCCAAGGGGCTGCTCAAAAGCGCGATTCGCGACGACGATCCGGTGATCTTCATCGAGAACGAGATCAACTACGGCGATGTCGGCGAGGTGCCGGATGAGGAGTACCTGATTCCGCTGGGCAAGGCCGATGTAAAGCGGGCGGGTAGCGATGTCACCATCGTCGCCCATTCGCGCATGACCGGCTTCGCGTTGCAGGCGGCGGAGGTGCTGGCGCAGCAGGGGCTGGAGGCGGAGGTGATCGACCCCCGCACCATCAAGCCGCTGGATGAGGCGACGATTCTGGCCTCGGTGGCCAAAACCAATCGCGCGCTGGTGGTGGAAGAGGGGTGGCGCTTTGCCGGCATCGGCGCCGAGATCGCCGCCCGCATCATGGAGCGGGGGTTTGACGACCTCGACGCGCCGGTGGCGCGGGTGACCGGCAAGGATGTGCCGATGCCCTACGCCGCCAATCTGGAGGCGATGACGCTTCCTGCCGTCTCTGAAATTGTCGGTGCAGCCAAGGCGCTGTGCAATCGATCGTGAGGTAAGCCATGTCGAATCGTATCAAAGCAAGCCCGCTGGCACGGCGGTTGGCGGCGCAGAAGGGGATCAACCTCGCTTCCATCCGTGGCAGTGGACCCAACGGGCGGATTGTGAAGGCGGATATCGAACAGGCGGCCAAGCGCACCATCCGCTTGGGGGCGGCACCCGCCGCGCTGCCTATAG
>WFMN01000113.1 GCA_015489095.1 Mariprofundaceae bacterium
ACCTTGTGCTGCGCATCCTTCACTCCGGACGAGGCAAGCAGCAGGATCGCGGCTGTCGGCAACGCCAACAGCAACGCCAACTTCTTGTTCATTGTCAGGTTATTCATCCACCGCATCGATTCGCCCCCTTGATGTTCGATCACCGGCAACCTCGAAGGCACGCGAGCTTTCAAGTTGCACCATAATTGCCAATTATAACGGCATCACGATGACTGTCAAACGGAACCCCCGCAGCTGGTGCGGGTTGCAAAAATAAATACATTGCGCTACAGTTGGGTCGTGAAGCATATCCGATGGAACCCCGAGAAAAGCGATGCTATCCAGAACAACCCAGAGCGGGGAGTTTCATTGGAGCTTATTGCCGAACGCATTCAGAGTGGATGCTATGTGGATATAATTGTTAGAAAACAATATCCTGACCAGAAAGCCTTTGTTGTTCCAATTGAAGGCGATATCTGGTGCGTTCCATTTCGAGAGGATGAAGATTCAATTCATCTAATTACAGCGTGGCCTGATAGAAAACTACGGAGAAAATATAATGGGAAAACTTCCGCATAGTCTTGATGAGATAGAAAACGACTGGATGGAAGATATCGCAACAGATTCAATTCTGTCAGACCGTGATACACAGAAAAGACTCGCTGGCAAACTGATGGTTGACCAGTCCCTGAAGCAATCCCATCCCATTAGCTTACGGGTTCCTGATGCCGATATGGAAGCGATTCGCCTCAAGGCGGCAAAAGCGGGCATTCCCTATCAAACCCTGATTAAATCGGTATTACATCAATTCGCCACCAGCGAACACTAACAACGCGGGTTGCCCACGACATTCACCAGCTCTTCTTCCCACTTGTCGGAATCGAGAGTGAAAGTTTGACGACTTTGCAAAAAGTCATCATCGCGGCCACGCACGGGTTCGGGGAAAGGATTCCCCTCCTACAGGCTGTAGGAGCGGTTTCCAACCGCGAATTACCACTGAAAACCAATCATTTCAGTTAGAAATGGGGTGGACGATGGGACTCGAACCCACAACAACCGGCACCACAAGCCGGGGCTCTACCATTGAACTACGTCCACCATCGCTACCGGCACAACGCAAACGCACTGCGCCACCAACGGGGCGCGAAGGGTAGTGGCATCATCGGCGCGACACAAGACATCAAATAATCCATCATCACTGACCGGGGCATTGGACGATCGCACGGTCGACCCTAGATTGCGCCATCATGATAGCCAAGCGTTTGCGGGAGATCGGCAACATGGATGTCGCCGAGGTTGCCAGCCTCCCGGTCATGATGCGGTTCACGGTCACGGTCGTGCAACTGCTGCTGCGCGCAGGCCGCCGCTTCGTTGCCGACCAGTGCATCCAACGCGCCTCCGCCCTCGCCTACGCCTCGCTGCTCGCCATTGTGCCGTTGGTGGTGCTGGGGGTCTCCGTGTTTACCAGCTTCCAAGCCTTTGACAAGGTATCCAGCTATCTAAGCCACCTACTGCTCGATTCGCTGGTGCCGACCAGCCGCCTGCAGGTACAGGCGTACCTAGGGCAGGTCACCGCTAAGGCCACCGCACTATCGCTGTTCGGCATCGCCGGACTACTGCTGACCGCCACCGCCCTCATCAACACCATGGAGGAGGCCTTCAACCACATCTGGCGTATCACTAGGGCGCGCTCCCTCATCGCCAAGTTCATCACCTTCTGGTCGGTGCTGACCCTCTCACCCATTCTGGTCGGCCTCTCCATCAGTATCACCTCCTACTTTGCCGCCCTGCCGTTGATGGAACAGGTGAGCGCCGGGGCATCCGCCATGGGCCAAGTCCCCTTTCTGCTCCCGTGGTGCATCTCCTCCGCGGCGATGATGTCGCTCTACATGGCGCTGCCCAACACCAGTGTCCCCTTTCGCCACGCCCTGATCGGCGGGATGGCCGCCGGCGCGCTGTTTGAGCTGACCAAATACGGCTTCACCTTCTATGTGACCGAACTGGCGCACTACGAGAAGCTGTACGGGGCGCTCGGAACCCTGCCGGTCTTTCTGGTGTGGCTCTATCTGGTGTGGGTGGTGGTACTGCTCGGGGCGGAGATCACCTTCTGCCTGCAGCATCCCGAGCAGGCCAAACAGCACCCCGGCAAGGCGCTATACCCCGTGGGCGAGTGCCAATTTTACCGCTGGGTCATCCTGTTGCACGCCGCGATGCTGATGCGGGATGGCAAGGCACTCACCCTCCCGCGGTTGGAGGAAGCCTTGGCCGTGCCGGAAAACCTGTTGCAGGAGTGGCTGGACGACCTAGTGGACAAGGGGTTGCTCAAGCCGGTGATCGACCGTGGCGAGCGCGGTTGGCTCCCCGGCCGGGAGGCCACATCGCTGCAACTGCTCACCATTCACCGCATGTTGAACCCGAGCGCACTGGAGATTCCCGATGGGTGGCGGGAGACAGCGCTGGGTCGCACCCTGGCCGGCCTCTATTTTCGACTCGCCCGCCAACAGAACGGGGTGCTGGGCGGCATGGTGCTCCAAGACCTGATCGACAAACAGCAGCGCGAACAGGACGACGAAGAGGGGCGGTTTCTCGATGATATCGCGGCCGACCAGGCCGAAACGGAGCGTAGCGAATGAGATCCCACCATGCCCGCCTGATGATTGCCGACTCGGAGCACGACGCCGACATGCTGTACGCCAGCGGCATCTTCGTTCCCGACCCATGGATCGCGGTGGAACTGGCGGATGGCTGGCACGGCCTCTTCTCTCCGCTGGAGGTGGATCGCGCGCGACAGCAGTCGCGGCTCGATCATGTCTGGCTGGATCGTGACTGGCGCGCGCGCGCCGTTGCCCGCCACGGCGAGGCGTCCGGCCTCGCCGGCGTCGCCGCCGCGTTCTTGTGCGACCACGATATCAACGCGGTTGAGGTTCCCGACCACTTTCCCCTCGGGATCGCCTGCCAACTGCAGCAGTACGGCATCGCCGTGACACCGTGCCGTGGACGATTTTTCCCGCAGCGGGCGCGCAAGCGCGAGGATGAGATCGCCGAATTGGCGGCGGCGGAAAAGCTGACCGCCCGCGCCATGAAACGGGCGCTTACCCTGCTCGGCGAATGCACCATCGGCGACGACGGTCGGCTGTACCACCCCGATTTCGGCGCGCGCCGGTTGCGCGCACAGGATCTGCGGGCGGTGATCGAACAGTGGTTGATCGGCCACGGCGCCGTTCCCTCGCACACCATCGTCGCCTGCGGACGACAGGGTGCCGACCCGCACAACGAGGGCGGCGGACTGCTGCACGCCCATCGACCCATCATCATCGACATCTTCCCCCGCCTGACACGGTCGGGCTACTGGGGCGACATGACGCGCACCGTGGTCAAGGGCAAGGCGAGCCCGCAGGTGGCCGCCATGCACAAGGCGGTGGCCGACGCGCAGCGCCGCGGGCTGGAGATGATCCACCACGGTGTGTCGGGCGGCGCGGTGCATCAGGCGGTTGCCGACACCCTCGCCGCGCACGGCTTTGCCACCGGCACACGGCGCGGCAAACAGGTCGGCTTTTTTCACGGCACCGGCCACGGCGTCGGGCTGGAGGTCCATGAGGCGCCGCGCATCTCGGTGCGCGACAACCGGCTGCTGGCAGGACATGTGGTCACCGTGGAGCCGGGGCTGTACTATCCGGCAGTCGGTGGCGTGCGCATCGAGGACATGGTGGTGGTCACGGACGATGGCTGCCGCAATTTGACCAATTTTCACCGCAGATTGGAGATCCCCTAGGAGCAGGTTGATGAAAATATTGGTAGTGGAAGATGAAACCCGGGTATCGCAGTTCATGCAGAAGGGGCTGCGCGAGGAGGGGCATGCCGTCGATGTGGCGGCCGACGGCGAGGAGGGAGGCTTCCTAGCCGAGGTCAACGAGTATGATCTGATCATCCTCGACCTCATGTTGCCGAAGAAGAACGGCATCGTGATGTGCCGCGAGATCCGGGATCGCGGGGTGGAAACCCCGGTGCTGATGCTCACCGCCCGCGACTCGGTGGAGGATCGGGTACGCGGACTGGACGCCGGCGCCGACGACTATCTGGTCAAACCCTTCGCCTTTGAAGAGCTGCTAGCGCGGGTACGCGCCCTGCTGCGGCGCAGGTCGGAGAGCCGCAGCCCGATTCTCACCTTGGCCGACCTAGAGCTCGACCCGATGAGCCGCATGGTAACCCGCGCCGGCAAGGGGATTCGCCTCACCACCAAGGAGTACGCGCTGCTGGAGTATATGATGCGCAACCCGCGCAAGGTGTTGTCGCGTACCCTGATCGGCGAGCATGTCTGGGATATGAACTTCGATCCCGAAAGCAATGTGATCGATGTTTACATCAGCCATCTGCGCGCCAAAATCGACAAGGGGTTCGAGCCGCCGCTGCTGCACACCCTGCGCGGTCAAGGCTACATCCTGACCGACCAAGCGCCGCCCGATTAGCCAACGACCGCACCCTCGCTAGATCCCGGCTTGCGCGGCGTGCCGTTTTTTTTCACCACAGAGGCACGGAGACACGGAGAGATAAATAGAAAATCCATGTGAGTTGGGGCGTTGGTGGATCCTGGCCTGCGCCGGAGTGCCATTTTCCTTTTTCTTTGTCTCTTTGTGCCTTCGTGGTTCAACGATCTTTTCACCGCGGAGGCGCGGAGACACGGAGGGGAGGAGGAGCTCGTCAT
>WFMN01000114.1 GCA_015489095.1 Mariprofundaceae bacterium
CGGCGCTGATCTTGCAGCGCGCGCCCGGCTTGGGGGCGAAGCAGCGCACCTGCCGATCGACCACGGCGGCCGGCCGCCGCCAGTCGATGATGCGGTCGGCGGCGGTCAGTTTGGCGGCGTAGGTAACCCCTTCCTCGGGCTGGGGGGTGGGGGTGAGGCTGCCCGCGGCCAAGGGGCGTAGGCTCTCCCGCAGCAGCTCGGCGCCTAGCTGGGAGAGCTGCCGCCACAGGTCGCTGCCCCGGCACCCCGCAGTGATGGGCAGGGTGCGGCGGGCATAGACCGGTCCGGTATCCAGCCCCTCTTCCATCTGCATCAGGGCGACGCCGGTTTCGCGATCCCCGGCCAGCAGCGCGCGCTCGATGGGGGCGGCGCCCCGCCAGCGCGGCAGCAGCGAGGCGTGGATGTTGAGCGGGGCGATGGTCGGCGCTTGCAACCACGACGGCGGCAGGATCATGCCGAAGGCGACCACCACCAGCAGGTCGGGGCGGCGCTGTTTGAGCCACGCCAGCGCCTCGTCGTTGTCGCGCAGCCGTTCGGGGGTGATGTGGTCGATGCCGGCTTCCATCGCCGCCCGCCGAATGGGGGAGGGGGTCAGCTTCATGCCGCGTCCGCTGCGTCGATCCGGCTGGGTGACCACGCCAACCACCTCGCAGCTGTCGCTGTCGATCAACGCCTGCAAGCAGGGGATGGAAAAGGCGGGGGTGCCGGCAAAAACGACGCGCAGTGGCAAACGATTCAACGCTTCCATCCCGCCCGTTTTTTCAGGCGCCGCTTGACCAGCCGTTGCTTCATCGGTTTGAGCAGGTCGATGAACAGCCGCCCCTGCAGGTGGTCAAACTCGTGCTGCAACGCGGTGGCCATCAGCCCCTCGTAGCCCGCCTCGTGGCTGTCTCCCTGCAGGTCGATCCAGCGCAGCTTGATGGCGGTGGGGCGGCTGACCTCGTGGAAGGTGTCGGGGATGGAGAGGCACCCCTCCTCAAAGGGCTTGAGCTCGTCGTTGTGCCAGATGATCTCCGGGTTGATCCAGACATGGAGATCACGCGCCGCCCCCTCGTCGCGCCATGCGGTATCGGTCACCACGATGCAGCGGTTGACCCCGATCTGCGGCGCCGCCAGCCCCACCCCCGGCGCATCGTACATGGTGTCGGCCAGATCCCGTGCCAACTGCTGGACATCGTCGGCGGTCGGGTCGTCGATCGGCGCGCATGTACGGCGCAGGATCGGGTCGGGGTAGGTGATGATGGGACGAACGGCCATGCGCCAAATGCTAGGCAAATGGCGCGGGAGAATCATTAAACTTCGCGGAAGGTCATGATCGTGGCTGCGCATGGGTTCGGGGAAGGGATTCCCCTCCTACGGGTTGTGCTCGGCCAGCAGTGAGCGTGCCATCGCGCGTGCGCATGGGTTCGGGGAAGGGATTCCCCTCCTACAGGCCGTAGGAGCGGTTTCCAACCGCGAATCTCCGCTGGCCGCATTGAACATGCCCATGCGCGGATTCGTCGGGTAATGTTCGGGGGTTGAAACGGTGTCGGTTGAGCCCCACACACGGAGGGCACGGTTGCGGGTGGCTGCGCCCGGTGTCGGGAGTAGTCGTGGCCGAGTGGATTCCGGCCTGCGCCGGAATGACGGCGTTGCTACCGGCATCCCCGCTGGATCGCAAAGATCAAACCCACTACATGGAGAGAACATTGGCTACAAACAAGGCGTCGCCGGAGAAGGGCGACAACGAAGTGGAAAAGGCAGAGGAGCAGAATCGGGAACAGGAGCAAGCCTCCGACTCCGGGGCTGAGCCGGCGCCGGAGGCGCAGATCGCGGAGCTGCAAGACAAGCTGCTGCGCCTGCACGCCGAGATGGACAACCTGCGCAAACGCAGCGCACGCGAGATCGCCGACGCGCGCAAGTTCGCCATCGAGCGTTTCGCCACCTCGCTGCTCGATGTGGTGGACAACCTAGAGCGTGCGCTAGAGGTGGAAGAGGGCAACGAACAGGCGTTGCGCGACGGGGTGAAGCTGACGCTCGATAGCTGGCACACCCTGATGGAGCGCTTCGAGATCGAGCGCTTCGACGCCGTGGGCGAGGAGTTTGACGCCCATCGCCATGAGGCGTTGTCGCAGGTGCCGAGCGATCAGCCCAAGGATACCGTCGTCGCCCAGCATGTGGCGGGGTACACCCTCCACGGACGACTGCTGCGGCCGGCCAAGGTGCTGGTTTCCGCCGGAAACGGTTGAAAGTCGTCGCCGCGCGCCCTACACAATCGGTTGTCACGCTTTTGTTTTTTACGAATACATAATCTAACTAGGAGAGTTCCACTATGGGAAAAGTAATCGGGATTGATCTGGGAACCACCAACTCCTGCGTCGCCATCATGGACGGCAAGGACGCCAAGGTGATCGCCAACTCGGAGGGGGATAACACCACGCCGTCGGTGGTGGCCTTTACCGACAAGGAACGGTTGGTTGGCGCGCCCGCCAAGCGGCAGATGGTGACCAATCCGAAGAATACCTTCTACGCGGTGAAGCGGTTGATCGGTCGGAAGTTCGATTCCGACGAGGCCAAGCACCATCGCGATCTGGTCGCCTATCCGGTGGTGAAGGCGGACAACGGCGATGCGTGGGTCGATCACGACGGCAAGAAGATGAGTCCGCAGGAGATCAGCGCCATCGTGCTGCAGAAGATGAAGAAGACCGCCGAGGACTACCTTGGCGAAGAGGTCAAGGATGCGGTCATCACCGTTCCCGCCTACTTCAACGACGCCCAGCGTCAGGCGACCAAAGACGCAGGCGCGATCGCGGGGCTCAATGTGCTGCGTATCGTCAACGAGCCGACGGCGGCCTCGCTGGCCTATGGGCTGGATAAAACCGACCACAACAAGACCATCGCGGTGTATGACCTAGGTGGCGGCACCTTCGATGTCTCCATCCTCGAGATCGGCGACGGCGTGTTCGAGGTGAAGTCCACCAACGGCGATACCTTCCTCGGCGGCGAGGACTTTGACCAGGTCATCCTCAAGTATCTGGCCGAGGAGTTCAAGAAGTCCGACGGGATCGACTTGATGGCCGACAACCTTGCGCTGCAGCGTCTGAAAGAGGCGGCGGAGAAGGCGAAGATCGAGCTCTCCTCATCCATGGAGACCGAGGTCAACCTCCCCTTCATCACCGCGGACAACACAGGGCCGAAGCACCTGATGATCAAGTTGAGCCGGGCGAAGTTCGAGAGCCTGACCGAGGATCTGGTGGCGCGCTCGATCAAGCCTTGCCAGCAGGCGCTCAAGGATGCCGGTATCACCACCAGCGATGTGGACGAGGTGGTGCTGGTCGGCGGCCAGACCCGGATGCCGCTGGTGCAGCAGAAGGTGCAGGAGTTCTTCGGCAAGGAGCCGCACAAGGGGGTGAACCCCGATGAGGTGGTGGCGATCGGTGCCGCCATTCAGGGCGGCGTGCTGACCGGTGATGTGAAGGATGTGCTGCTGCTCGATGTCACCCCGTTATCCTTGGGTATCGAGGTGGAAGGTGGGTTGTTCAACCGCATTATCGACAAGAACACCACCATCCCGACCAAGAAAAGCCAAGTGTACACCACGGCGGCGGACAACCAGAGCGCGGTGACGATCAAGATCGCCCAAGGCGAGCGCGAGCTCTTCTCCGCCAACAAGCAGTTGGGGGTGTTCAACCTAGAGGGGATTGCCCCCGCGCCGCGCGGTGTGCCGCAGATTGAGGTGACCTTCGATATCGACGCCAACGGGATCATCCATGTCCACGCCAAGGACAAGGGAACCAACAAGGAGGCGTCGGTGCGCATCGAATCCGGTTCCGGCCTGACGGAAGAGGAGATCGAGCGCATGCGTCGCGAGGCGGAGGAGCATGCAGAAGAGGATCGCAAGCTCAAGGAGAAGGTGGAGGCCAAGAACCGCGCCGACGCGCTCATCTACTCCACCGAGAAGGCGCTCAAGGAGAATGGCGACGCGGTAGATGCCGATACCCGCAAGAGCATCGAGGAGGCGCTGGAAAACCTGAAGAAGGTGGTGGAGTCCGGCGACGCCGAGGCGATCACCGCCGCCGAGCAGGATCTGGCCACCAAGTCGCAGAAGCTGGGCGAGGCGGTCTATAAGAAGATGCAGGAAGAGCAGGCCGCTGGCGCAGCCGGTGCGGGGGCGGCAGCCTCCGGCGCCGATCAGGCAGCCTCGGGCGGAGACGGCGCGGCCGACGCCGAGGTGGTGGATGCCGAGGTGGTGGACGACGCCAAGAAGTAGGCGGTTCGCTGAACGAAGCGGTGGTCTAGACGCGAAGCCGTAGTCTGGGCTGCGAGAAGCGGCGGTGGAGTTGTCTGCCGCCGCTTTTTGCGTTGCGTGGCTCCGGATGGGTTCGGGGAAAGGATTCCCCTCCTACAGGCTGTAGGAGCGGTTTCCAACCGCGAATTGATTGGACGGACTTTTTGCGATGCGTTGCGGGTGATGGAATCCATAGATTAGGGAGAGATCGGTGACGAAACGGGACTATTACGAAGTATTGGGTGTGGATAGGAATGCCGACGCCAATGCGATCAAGCGCGCCTATCGCAAGCTGGCGATGAAGCATCATCCGGATAAGAACCCGGACGACGCCAAGGCGGCGGAGCTGTTCCGTGAGATTACCGAGGCCTATGAGGTGCTCTCCGACCCCGACAAACGGTCGCGCTACGACCAGTATGGCCACGCCGGCGTCGATGAGCAGATGCAGAATATGTGGGGCAGTGGCGGCTTCCAAGATTCGCACGCCTTCCGCGATTTCGGCGATCTGTTCGGCGACGCCTTCGGCGATATCTTCGGTTTCGGCGGCGGTCAGTCGCGCGGCGGTCGCGGCGCCGATCTGCGCTACAACCTGCAGATGACACTGGAGGAGGCGGCCAGCGGCCGCGAGGTGGAGCTGAAGATTCCCAAGCATGTGCAGTGCGACACCTGCAACGGCAGCGGGGCGCGTCCCGGCTCCAATCCGGTGCCGTGTCAGACCTGTGGCGGCCACGGTCAGGTGCAGATGCAGCAGGGCTTTTTCGCGGTGCGCCGTACCTGCCCCAGTTGCCAGGGGTCGGGCAAGCGCATCGAGTCGCCCTGCATCACCTGCGGCGGTAGCGGTCAACGCAAGGTGAAGAAAAACCTCAAGGTGAAGATCCCCGCCGGGGTTTACGACGGGGCGCAGGTGCGTGTCTCCGGCGAGGGCGAAGGGGGGATGCAAGGGGCGCCGGCGGGCGACCTTTACATCGTTGTCAGCCTGAAGCCGCACCCGATCTTCACCCGCGAGGGGGCGGATCTGCACTGCACCATGCCGGTTACCTTCCCGCAGGCGGCGATGGGCGCCGAGGTGGAGGCGCCGACCTTGACCGGTCGCGTGCGGATCAAGATTCCCCCCGGAACCGAGGGGGGCAAGGTGTTCCGCCTGCGCGGCCACGGCGTGCCCGATGTGCGCAACCACGGCCAGAAGGGGGATCTCTATGTGAAGGTGCGGATCGCGGTGCCGAAGAAGATGACCGCCCACCAGCAGAAGCTGTTGCGCGAGTTCGCCGAGTCGGCCGGCGATGAGGTCTATCCCGAGCGCTCCTCGTTTCTGGACAAGGTGAAGTCGTTTTGGGACGAGCTGTCGGGAGAGACGAAGTGAGCGATGTTACCCGCGTCGCGGTGGTTGGCGCCGGTGGCCGGATGGGCGGGATGCTGATCCGCGCCGTGGCCGCCGATGCCCGCTGCCGGCTGGTGGCGGCGACCGAGCGGGCGGGCTCGCCGCATCTCGGCGCGGAGGTGGCCGACGGAGTGGTGGTCGCCGATGCGCTCTCCTCCGATCAACCCATTGATGTTATTATTGATTTCACCACACCCTCGGCCACGCTGGCCCATGCGAAGTTTGCGGCCGATCATGGGGTTGCGATGGTGATCGGCACCACGGGGTTTGATGCGGACGGGTTGGCGCGGTTGCGCACGCTGCTGGCGCGCCAGCCGGTGGTGATGGCGCCCAACTTCTCGGTCGGGGTCAATCTGGCGCTGCAACTGGTACAGCAGACGGCGACGGTGCTGGGCGAGGAGTACGACGCCGAGATCGTTGAGGCGCACCACCGCCACAAGGTGGATGCTCCCAGCGGCACGGCACTGGCGCTGGGGCGCGCGGTGGCCGATGGGCGCGGGGTCGATCTGGAGCAGCGCGGGGTGTTCAGCCGTCACGGGGTGACCGGCGCGCGTAAGGCGGGCGATATCGGCTTCGCGGTGGTGCGCGGCGGCAACATCGTTGGCGACCACGCCACCCTCTTTGTCAGCGACGAGGAGCAGGTGGAGATCCGCCATGTCGCCCATGACCGCATGGTCTTCGCCAAGGGGGCGGTGCGGGCGGCCAACTGGCTGATTCGCCAGCCGCAAGGGTGGTACACCATGCGCGATGTGCTGGGGCTATGAGTAACCCTACTGACGGACAAGCGGCGATCGGCGTCGCCGTGTTCGGCGCCAGCGGCTATGCCGGCGCCGAGCTGATCCGGCTGATCGCCGCCCACCCGCGGATGGCGCTGCGCCATGTCAGCGCGGGATCGATGGCGGGGCAGAAACTGGGCGCGGTGCTGCCGTCGCTGGCGGGCAGCGGCTATGGCGATCTGATGCTGGCCGATGGCGAGGCGGAGGTGGCCGACGGGGTCGATCTGGCCTTTACCGCGCTGCCGCACGCCACCGCCGCCGGCATCGTCGCAGGTCTCGTGCGCCGGGGGATCCGCGTGGTCGACCTGAGCGCCGATTTTCGCCATCCCGACACCGCCAACTATCAGGCGGCCTACGGCATCGCCCACACCCAGCCGGAGCTGCTG
>WFMN01000115.1 GCA_015489095.1 Mariprofundaceae bacterium
GCTCAACATCCACGCCTCGCTGCTGCCGCGCTGGCGGGGCGCCGCCCCCATCGAGCGCGCGCTGCTGGCTGGGGATCGCGAAACCGGCGTCGCCCTGATGCAGATGGAAGAGGGGCTGGATACCGGACCGGTCTATGCCAGCCGCACCCTACCCATCACTGCGGAGTGCCGTGGCAGCGACCTGTGGCGGCAGCTCTCCCAGCTAGGCGCCGAGCTGCTGCGGGAGAGCCTACGCCCCTTGGCCGCGGGCAGCCTCACCCCCACCCCCCAGCCCGAAGAAGGCGTTACCTACGCCGCCAAACTGACCGCCGCCGACCGCATCATCGACTGGCGGCGGCCGGCCGCCGTGGTGGATCGGCAGGTGCGCTGCTTCGCCCCCAAACCGGGCGCGCGCTGCAAGATCAGCGCAGGCTCGCTGGAGGGAAAGTGGCTGAAGATCATTGACGGCGCCATCGTCGCATCCAGCGATCAATCCCCCGGCAGTTGTCGGCTGATCGATGGCGCCATCTCCGTAGGCTGCGGCGAAGGTACCGCCTACCGGGTGCACACCCTGCAGCCGGAGGGCAAGCCCGCCATGGCCGCCGACGCCTTCTGGCACGGCCTGCGTGGAGGCGGCCTGACGCTATGAGGGTTGCGATCGCCGGTGCCGGCGCCATCGGCTGCCACTACGGCGCCCAACTGCTGCGCGCCGGTGTCAAGGTACGCTTTCTCGCGCGTGGCCACCAGCTCGCCGCGCTGCAACAGCATGGCCTGACCCAGTTCAGCGCGGGGCAGCAGCGCCACTTCACGGTCACCGCGAGCGGCGACCCCGCCACCCTCGCCGACAGCGCCGTCTGGCTTATCTGCTGCAAAACCACCGCCCTGCCCGACCTCTGCCGGCAGATCGCCCCCCATGTGGCACCCGAAGCCGTGCTGATCACGCTGCAAAACGGGCTCACCGCCGGCGATATTGTTGCCGGAGAGTTCCCCCACCACACCGTCATGGTCGGCAGCGCCTTCATCGGCACCCGCATCGACCGCCCCGGCGAGGTGATCCACTCCGCCGCCGGCCATCTGCGGATCGCCGACTGGCAGGGGCGGGGAAGCGACATCATCGCCCCGCTTCTGGCACACTGGCAGCAGGCGGGAACCGATGCCAAGCTGGTGGACGACGGCCGCCTGATGCTGTGGCGCAAGATGGTGTGGAACTGCGGTTTCAACGCCATCACCGCCATTGTCCGCCGCTACGCCCGCGATGTCGCCACCGATCCCGAACTGGCGCGCATCGCCAGCGCCGCCATGGATGAGTTGATTGCGGTTGCCCAGGCGGAAGGGGTTGCCCTCACCGAGGAAGATGCCCGGCGCAACATGGCGATCACCCGCACCATGGAGCCGGTCAAAACCAGCGCGTGGCAGGACATCGAACGCGGCCGCCCGACCGAAATCGACGACCTCAACGGCGAGGTTGTCCGTCGCGCCGAGCGGCACAACATCGAGGCTCCGGTCAACAGGATGCTCACCGCGCTGATCCACGGCATTGGCAACCAACCCCCACATTGACTTGGCCGCGGAGCGTTTCCAGCCTTGCCGCCACCCAATCATTTTCCCTTCACCACATCCAATCCGACGCGACCCATTGCCAATGGCAATGCGCCGCCCCGATTGACGGCAACCCAAGGAGCCACCATTGCATAAAGACCAAAGTAAAACCTATCATGTCCAGATCCGCCCGCAGATCCCCGAGGCGCTCGCCCGCATGCAGGAGATCGCCGACGACCTGTGGTTCTCGTGGAACCACAAGGCACGCGCGCTGTTTCACCAGATCGACCAGACGCTGTGGACGCTGACCGGACACAACCCAAGGCTCTTTCTGCGTCGTGTAAGCCAAAACCGCCTCAACGACATCGCGACCGACCGTGCGTTTCTGTCGCAACTGAACAGTGTTCTGGCCGACTACGACTCCTACCGACTGGTCGAACACCAGTGGTTCCAGCGCGAACACGGCGACAAATCCAACCACTCCATCGTCTATTTCTCCGCCGAGTTCGGCCTGCATGAGTCGCTACCGATCTACTCCGGCGGCCTCGGCATCCTTGCCGGCGACCACTGCAAGGCGGCCAGCGACCTCGGCCTCCCCTTCACCGCGGTCGGCCTGCTCTACCGCAAAGGGTACTTCATGCAGGAGATCGATGTGCACGGCAACCAGATCGCCATCGATCTTCCCTCCCGCTTTGAGGATCTCTGCATCGAGCCCGCCGTGCATGACAAGCGCGAGGTGTTTGTCACCGTCGAGCTGCCGGGGCGCGAGCTGCACCTCAAGGTGTGGCAGGTACGCATCGGCCACATCCGCATGCTGCTGCTGGACGCCGACATCGAGGCCAACAGCGATGAGGACCGCGCCATCACCTACCAGCTCTACGGCGGCGGCATCGAAAACCGCATCCGGCAGGAGATCTGCCTCGGCGTCGGTGGCGTGCGCGCGCTGCGGGCGATGGGCATCGCCCCCACGGTCTGGCACATCAACGAGGGCCACGCCGCTTTCGTCTCGCTGGAGCGCATCCGCGAGCTGCATACCGAACGCGACCTTGCATTCGATGTGGCGTTGGAGGCAGTCGCCGCCTCCACCATCTTCACCACCCACACCCCGGTTCCCGCCGGCCACGACATCTTCCCACCCGAGCTGTTCGACACCTACATGGGGCACTATGCCGACAAGATGGGAACCACCATCGAACGGCTGCGCGCGCTGGGCAGCGGCGATTTCGGCCACGGCGACTACGGCTTCAACCAAACCGCGCTGGCGATCAACACCTCGTGCTACCAAAACGGAGTGGCCAAGCTGCATGGCGAGGTCTCATCCAAGATGTGTCAGCATGTATGGCCGGAAATCGCGCCGGAAGAGAACCCGATGACCTCGGTCACCAACGGGGTGCATCTCCCAACCTGGCTGGCGCAGGAGTGGATCAACACCTTTGACCAGCAGTTCGGCGGCCGCTGGCGCAGCCACTTCATGGATCGCCCGTTCTGGGAGTGCATCCACGACATCCCCGACGCCATGTTCTGGAGCATTCAGCACACCAACAAGCAGCGGATGCTGAGCTACATCCACCACTTGCTGCAGCAGCAGGCGGAGCGCAACGGCGAAAGCGCCCAGTTGGTGCAGAAGATGACCCGCCACTTCGACTCGCGCACGCTGGTTATCGGCTTCGCCCGCCGCTTCGCCACCTACAAGCGCGCCACCCTGCTGTTTCACGACGAGGCGCGACTGCGCGAGATCCTGAGCGACAGCGACCGTCCGGTGCTGTTCCTCTTCGCCGGCAAGGCCCATCCCGCCGACGAGCCGGGGCGCGCCCTGATCCGGCAGATCCATCAACTGGCGCGCAAGCCGGAGTTTATCGGCAAGGTACTGATGCTTGAGGGCTACGACATGACCCTATCGCGCTACATGCTTTCGGGGGTGGATGTGTGGCTGAACAACCCGCGGCGGCCGATGGAGGCCTCCGGCACCTCCGGCATGAAGGCGGCAATGAACGGCGCCCCCAACTTGAGCGTGCTCGATGGCTGGTGGCCGGAGGGCTACAAGGGCGACAACGGCTGGGTCATCGGCGGCGAACGCGATATCGACGATCCCCAGCTGCACGACGCCGAGGACTCGCGCTCGCTCTACCATGTGCTGAAACACGAGGTGATCCCCACCTACTACCAGACCAACGAGCAGGGCTATTCGGAGAGGTGGGTCTATACCTGCAAGCGGGCGATGATCGAAAGCATCCCCTACTTCAACACCCACCGCATGGTGGCGGAATATACCGATCGCTTCTATGTCCCCGCCTCCGACCACGGCCGCACCATGAGCGCGCGCGCGTTCGCCCGCTCAATCAAACTGGCGGAGTGGAAACGCAAGGTGCGCATCGGCTGGCCGCAGGTCTCCCTCGCCGCCGCGTGCGACATGGCTGAGGAGACCATCTGGAAACAGGGGGAATCCATCACCTTCAAGATCCAAGCCAACCTAGGGGAACTGGCGCCGGAGGATGTGCGGGTCGATGCCGTGTTGATGCGCCCCTCGCTGCACAAGGCCTCCGGCATGCGCGAATGCGGCTTCATCCCCTTCACCCACGAGGGCGACGGCATCTTCTCCGGCGATATCACCCCCGAGGATAGCGGCGATTACGAATACCGTTTCCGCATCTACCCCACCCATGAAGACCTCCCCCACCCGATGGCCATGGGCATGATGAAATACCTGTGACGACTTCACAAGAAGTCGGCATCGCGGCCATGGAAGGTTCGGGGAAAGGATTCCCCTCCTACAGGCTGTAGGAGCGGTTTCCAACCGCGAATGACCGCGGACGGACTTGTTGCGATCTGCTCATCTGTAGCATCCGAAGAAAACCATGGCGATGGCTCCATCGCCGTGGTTGTCCCGCTGCTCAACGAAGCAGCCGCCCTTCCCGCGCTGCTTACCATGCTCGGCACCCTGCCCGTCGAGGAGGTGGTGCTGGTCGATGGCGGCTCCCGTGATGGCAGCCGCGCGCTGCTTGCGGCATCCAGGCTGCGCTGGATCACCGCCCCCGCCGGCAGGGCCAGCCAGATGAACGCCGGCGCCGCGCAGTGTCGCAGCGACTGCCTGCTCTTCCTCCACGCCGACACCGTCATCACGCCGCAGGCGATTGCCCAACTGCGCCAAACCCTGCAAAACCCCACCATCCAATCGGGCCGTTTTGATATCCGTTTCGACAGCAACACACCACCGTTCCCCCTCATCGCCGCCATGATCAACCTGCGCTCGCGCATCAGCGGGATCAGCACCGGTGATCAGGCGCTGTTTGTGCGCAGAAGCCTGTTTGAAGCCCTCGGCGGCTTCCCCGATCAGCCGCTGATGGAGGATATTGCCCTAAGCGCGCGGCTCAAACGGCACGGCGGCGTCGCTTGCCTGCGTGCCAAGGTGACCACCTCCTGCCGCCGCTGGCAGCGCCACGGCGTCCTGCGCACCATCCTGCTGATGTGGTGGCTGCGCTGGCAGTACTGGCGCGGCGTGCCGGCCGAACAGTTGGCACGCCACTACCGGCAGGCGCGCTGATGGCCACGCCGCAGGTGGTGGTGATGTGCAAGGCGCCCGTGGTCGGCCGGGTCAAAACCCGACTGATCGGCGGCGCCATCGATGGGTCGTCCATCGATGCACAGCAGGCAGCCGCCATCCACCGGCGGATGGCGGAGGTGGTCATCCGCCGTGCCATGCGCCTCTTTCCCGGAGCGGTCACCATCGCCGCCGACGATCCCTGTCACCCCTTTTTCGCCGCTTTTTCCTGCCCGCTACGCCCCCAGGGCGATGGCGACCTCGGCCGCCGCATGGCACGCCTCGCCGATGCCATGATCGACCGGAGCCCGCTGCTCTTTCTCGGCACCGACTCCCCCCACATGTCCCCCGACCGGCTGCTACAGGCCGCACGGCTCGCCGACACCTGCGATGCCGTCGCAGGCCCGGTGGAGGATGGCGGCTACGACCTGATCCTGCTCGCCAACCGCAATGCCTTGGCGCTACTGCAAGCCATTCACTGGAGCAGCCCGCAAGTGTGGCAACAGACCAGGCAACGGGCACAACAGGCAAACCTCCGGCTCGCCTCCTTGGCAACCAGCTTCGATGTGGACACCGCTGACGATCTCGCCCGCTCCCGCAAGCTGGGCTGGAGCGCATAAGCAGAGCCCTTCCCGTCACCCCCGTAGCGCCATGAAGATCGCCTCCGCCAGCTTGTCGGAGATCCCCCGCACCTCCATCAACTGCTTGCGCGAGGCCGCCTTCACCCCCGCAATCCCGCCGAAATGGGCGAGCAGCCGCGCGCGCCGCTGCCTGCCCACGCCGGGAATGGCGTCCAGCGCCGAGCTAAACATCCCCTGCTGCTTGCGTTTGCGCATGTAACGACCGGCAAAGCGGTGCGCCTCGTCGCGGACACGCGCGATCAACAGCAGCGCCGCCGAATGGCGTCCCGGTTGCAGTGGAACCGCCTGCTCTTGCCACCCCAACCACAACCGTTCATTGCCCACCTTGCGCCCCTCTCCCTTGCTCACCGCCACCAGCTTGAGATCGTACAATCCCGCATCCATCGCCGTCTGTTTGGCAACCGCCAACTGACCGCGTCCGCCGTCGATCAACATGAGATCGGGCGCAGCCATCTCTCCATCCCTGATCGCACGGAAAAAGCGGGTCAGCACCGCCGCCATCGCGGCGTAGTCATCCCCCGCTGCCACCCCATCAAGCCGGTAGTGGCGGTAGCGCTCCTTCAACGCCCCCTGATGGCCGGCGAAGGTGATCGCCGCCACCATCTGCTGCCCGCCCAGATGGGCGTTATCGACCGCGGCGACCGTTTCCGGCACCGCATCCAGACCCAACAGCTCCGCCAGCGCGGCAAAGGCCGGCTGCTGCGTCCCCTTTCCCGTCGCCGCCAAGCTCTGCTCGGCCGAGTGGCGCACCCGTTGCAGCCACTGCGCCCGCGCCCCCCGCCGCGGCAGCGCCAGCGTCACCTTGTCGCCGCCACCGAGCAGCCCAAGCAGCGGCCGCAGCCGCTCCGCCACCATATCCTCCGCCTGCAACAGCAGCAGCGGGGGCAACGGCTCGGCATGGTAGCGTTCCACCAGCAGCGCATGCCACACCTCGTCATCATCCGCATCCGCCGCCTGTTGGATCCGCAACAACTGCACCCCGAGATCGCGCCCGCCGCGCCGCACCCCGACCGCCGCCGTCATCCCGCCGCCGGTTCGCAACAGCAGCAGCGCGTCGGCATCGGCAGGCAGGTCATCCCCCTGCTCGCTACCGATCACACTGCGCAACATACGGATCCGATCACGCAACAGCGCCGCCCGCTCAAACGCCATGCGCTCGGCGGCCTGCGCCATCTCCCGCTGCCAGCCATCGATCAGTTGCGGCGCCTCGCCACGCAAAAAACGGCGCGCCTCCGCCACCTGCCGCCCGTAGCTATCGCCATCCGCCCGCCCGACGCAGGGGGCGGTGCAGCGGCCGATCTGATACTGCATGCAGGGGCGCGAGCGGTTGCGAAAGGTGGCGTCGTTGCAGTCGCGCAGCCGGAACAGCCGCTGCATCACCTGTAGTGTCTGGCGTACCGCCCCCACATGGGGAAAGGGGCCGAAATAGTCGCCGCGCAGCTTGCGCCCGCGGTGTACCAACAGACGGGGAAAGGGCTCGTCGGTCAACACGATCCACGGGTAGGTTTTGGCGTCCTTGAGCAGCACATTGTAGCGCGGTTTGAGCTGCTTGATCAGGTTGTGTTCCAGCAGCAGCGCCTCCGCTTCCGAAGCGGTGACGGTCAGCGCGATCGAGGCGATCTGCTGCACCATCGCCACCGTGCGTGGCGACTCGGGGCGGCGCTGAAAGTAGCTGGAGACCCGCCGTCGGAGGTTGCGCGCCTTGCCGACATAGAGCACCTCCCCCTTCGCATCGCACATGCGATACACCCCCGGCTCGCGAGGCAGATCGCCGAGATCAAGCGGTGGCGTACACCACATTCCCGGCCATTATCCTCCGATACCGTTGAGGCTGAACGCCACCCGCGCGCCGGTGTCGTACCGGCTGCGCGTTGCCGCTTGCAGCGTGTTGCGGTAGCCCTCCACCGTCAGTTGCCAGCAGGGGTGGGTGTAGCTCAGCGCCAGATTGGCGTAGCGGGTCAGCTTCTGGCGCAGGTCGTAGTGCCAGCGCGCCTTGCCCCGCCAGCGGGTGGCGAACGCCAGTTGCAGCGTCGCCTCCACCGATTCCGCCGCCGTGGCGTAGCGGCGATCACCCTGCCGGTAGGCCGCCTGCAGCCGATCGCCACGCCCATCCGCCACCGATCCGCTCACCGTCGAGTAGGCCCAGTAGCGATCGGCGCTGTCGTACTGGCCGTCCGCGGTCAACTCCACCCCCCGCCACGGTTGCCAGCGCAGGTTGCCCACCAGATTGGACCACGGCCGTTTCGGCGTCGCCTGCAGCGTCGGATCCACGCTCTGGCGCAGCAGGTCGTAAGAGACGCCGAGCGCGGCGCGGAACAGCTCGCGCGCCGCCGCGGTGGCCGTCTCCTTATGTTGCAAGGTCTGCGCCAGCAGCAGCGAGATACGATCGGCGCGCTCAACGCGGTCGTTGCCGATAAAGCGGTTACCCTGCATCAGGTTACTCATGGTCAGGCGGGCGAAATCGGAATCGAAACGGGCCAGCGTGGACTGATCGGGCGCATAGACACGGTCGTAGCGCAGCGTGGGGGTGATCTGGTGGCGCCACAGCCCGTCGCCGCTGATACGCTCTAGGCTGGCGGCCACGGTCAGGCTGCCGTTGACACTGGTGTGATGCTGCCGTTTGGGCAGTGCGCCGTTGCGCAAGCGGTAATCAGCCCTGCGCAGCCCCAGATGGAGCAGCGCGCTGACGCCGCCGCCCGCGCTCTGCCACGGCACCTCGACAAACGGCGCCAGCACCACCCGCACCCCGGCGCTGCCGGTGGTACGGGCAAAATTGGTGGTCTGCTGATCGAGGCCGAACACCATGCCGTCGATCTTCAACGGCACCCGATGGTGGCTCTCCAGCCGCGGAAGAATCTGTAGCGTGGTAGCATCGTTGGCCGCCGCCAGATTCTGGCTGCGGCGGACAGAGAGTACCGCGCCGCCTTGCAACCCCTGCCACCCCAGCGCCGCGCTGCTGGTGAGATAACGGGTGGCGCCATCGATGGCGTCGGGCGCGAAATCGGCTAGGTAGGCGCGGTCGCCAACATAGCGGCCACGCAGGTTGAACGACAGACCGGGCGCCAGCCGCCAGCGGATATCGGCGGCGCCCGCCTTCCGCACGCGATTCGCCAACTGGCGATCCCGCAGCCCCTCCACCTGCACCATCTCGCTGCCGAGCGCGGATGCGTGGCGCAGCTCCATCCCCCCTTGCAGGCCGCGCGCCGCCATCCAGTGCGGGGTGAGGGTGGCGTCCCAGTCGCCCGCCGGCGCCCAGTAGAGTGGCAGCGCCAGTTCGTTGCCGCGCCGTTTGCCGAAACCGACCTTCGGCATCAGCAACCCGGAGCGGCGACGCAGCGGGTGCTGCCAGTAGGGGGTGTAGAAAAGCGGCACGCCACCGAGGGTAAAGAGGGCGTCGTGGGCAACCACCACCCCCGCCTGCTGGTCGAGATCCGCCGCATCGGCGCGCAGCAGCCAGCCACCGCCATCCTGCTGACTACAGGTGGTAAAGGTCGCCTGCCGCAAGCGAAACCGCCCGGGAGCGAGCTGCTCGGCGTGGGCTGCGGTGGCGTGTTCACCGCTGGCGAGATCGATTCGTGCCTGCTCCAGCGAGCCGTGTTGCCGGTCGAGGGAAAAGTGGGCGCGGCGGGCGTGGATCTCCCGCTCGGCGTCGCGAAGCTGTACCGCGCCGTAGAGATCGAC
>WFMN01000116.1 GCA_015489095.1 Mariprofundaceae bacterium
ATCGGCGCCCACGCCAGCAACGATAGTAACCCAACCACCAGCCTCGTCATACCGGACTTGATCCGGTATCCATTCGGCACGCAGCCCACATGGATTCCGGCCTGCGCCGGAATGACCGTGGGGTTGGTTTGTACCGCGGAGGCGCGGAGAGGCGGAGGAGGGAGGCTGTCGTCATGTCGGCGTAGGCCGGCATCCATCAACACCACGGTTTTCATGGATTCCGGCTCGGAGGCGGGAATGACGGGGGCTTGTGTCGTGGGTGCACCCTCTCCGTCATACCGGACTCGATCCGGTATTCATGCGCGTTTGTAGCGCCTTGAACACCGCTTCGGCGTGGAACGACGAGCGCACCAAGGGGCCTGCCGCCACCATGCCGAAGCCCCGTTTTTCGGCCAAGTATTTCAGCTCGTCAAACGCTTCCGGCTCCCAGTAGCGCATCACCGGGTGATGCTTCTCGCTGGGGCGCAGGTACTGGCCGATGGTGAGGATCTGCACCCCCGCCTCGCGCAGGTCGTCGAGCACCTGCAACACCTCGTCGCGGCTCTCGCCTAGCCCCACCATGATGCCCGATTTGGTCACCACCCGTGGATTCAGCTCTTTGGCGCGTTGCAGCAGCCGCAGGCTGGTGAAGTAGCGCGCGCCGGGGCGTACCGAGCGGTAGAGGCGCGGCACCGTCTCCAGATTGTGGTTGAAGATGTCGGGGGCGGCGGCGATCACCGTCTCGAGGCACGACGCCGGTTTACGCTGAAAATCGGGGGTCAGCACCTCGATGGTGACATCGGGCTGACGCGCTTTGAGCTCGCGGATCACGGTGGCGTAGTGGGCGGCGCCGCCATCGGCGAGATCGTCGCGATCGACGCTGGTGATCACCACATGGCGCAGGCCGATGCGCGCCACCGCCTCCGCCAGCCGCACCGGCTCGTCGGGATCGACCGCATCCGGTCGGCCGGTGGCGACATCGCAGAAGGCGCAGGTGCGGGTGCAGACCCGCCCTAAAATCATGAAGGTGGCCGACCCCTGCTTCCAACAGCCGCCGATGTTGGGGCAGCTCGCCTCTTCGCAGACGGTGTTGAGTTTCAGCTCGCGCATCATGCGGGCGAGATCGCGATACTCCGCCGACAGCGGCGCCCGCACCTTGAGCCACTTGGGTTTGCCCGCCATCGGCTCTCCCTCCGGCCGGATTGGGATGACCTGTTGGGTCATGCGCGAAACTGCGCGATCACGGCGCGATAGATCGCCGCCAACTGCCCCAGCTCCGCCACCGCCACCTGCTCGTTGATCTGGTGGATGGTGCTGTTGGTCAGCCCCAGTTCGATCACCGGCACGCCGGCGGCGGCGAGGAAACGGCCATCGGAGGTGCCGCCGCCGGTGTCGGGGTTGGTGTCGATGGCGACGGTGTCGGCGATCGCCTGCGTGATTAGCGACAGAAACGGCCCGTCCGCAGTGACAAACGCTTGCGCCACATGCTCCACCGCCATTTCGACCGCCACGCCGTCGCAGCACGCCTGCAGGGCGCGCACGATGGCGTTGTAGCTGTTCGCCGGGTTGTAGCGCAGGTCGATCACCGCCTGGCAACTGCCGGGGATGACATTGATCGCCCCGGTGCCGGCGCGGAGGTTGGTGATCTGGCACGAGGTGGCGGGAAAACCGGCCTCCGGCTCGCCCCAATCGAGCGCGGCGATCTTCGCCAGCACCGGTGCCGCGCGGTGGATGGCGTTGTCGGCATCCTGCGGATAGGCAGAGTGCCCCTGCCGGCCGAGAAAGTTGATCGTCCCCTGCACCACCCCGCGCCGCCCGCGGCGGATGGTGTCGCCCACGCGGTGCAGGCTCGACGGCTCACCCACCAGCGCGGCGTCGGGCAGGGCGCCCTTGGCCTCCATCCACTCCACCATGCGGATGGTGCCGTCGGTGGACTCTCCCTCTTCATCGGAGGTGATCGCCATCTGCAGCGTGGGCAGCGCCGCCTGTTCGGCCACAAGGCTTGCCACCGCCGCAATCCAGCAGGCGATCGCCCCCTTCATATCCTGCGCGCCGCGCCCAAATAGAACGCCATCGACCACCGCCGCGCTGTAGGGGTGGTGCCGCCACTGCTCTACCGGCCCTGTCGGCACCACATCGGTGTGACCGGCAAAGGCAAGGGTTCCCGCCCGTTCACCGGGGCGGATAAAGATCGAGTTGGTAATGCCGGCGCAATCGACCCGCTGGCGATGGAATCCGAGTGGAGCCAACCGCTGTTCGAGCCACGCCTGACAGCCGCCGTCATCGGGAGTGACCGAGGGGCGGGTGATCAGTGCGGTGGCGTCATCAAGGGCGGAGGCGGTAAGCTGGTCGATGTCAGTCATCGGCCAAAAACTAGCCGCATACAGCAACCAGCGCTATTGATCCGGTCTGTTCATGAGCCCCGACATTACAGCTTTGCCCTCGCCATATGGTGAGCAGATCGCAAGAAGTCGGCATCGCGGCCACGGATGGGTTCGGGGAAAGGATTCCCCTCCCACAGGTTGTAGGAGCGGTTTCCAACCGCGAATTGCCACGGACGGATTTGTTGCGCAGTGCTCGTATGATGTCCGATTCGGCCCTCTTCAGCAGTAACATGTTGTAAAACGCGCTTTTTACCCCCGAAAAGTTGGCGCTAAGCCGAAAAACGGATGGTTTTTAGCTTGGAGTGGAAAGTTTTACAATATGTTAGCTTGGTTCGACCCCGAACCGAATACCCCGAACCGAACGAACACCCCGAACCACCCGAACCACGGTCACCAAATCATCACCTTCACGCAATCGCCGCCAGCGGCCTGACCTCATCCAGCTTGCCGCCCAAGGCCTCCGCCACCTGTTCCATGTCGTAGCGGGTTTGCAGGTTCATCCAGAAGCCCGGCTCCATGCCGAAAAAGCGCCCCAACCGCAGCGCCGTATCCGCCGTGATGGCGCGCTTGCCGTGCACAATCTCGTTGATCCTGCGCGGCGGCACATGGATCTCCTTCGCCAACCGGTACTGGCTGACGCCAAGCTCCGCCAAGAACTCGGCCAGATGCTCACCGGGATGAATAGGTTCCACGCGATGACTCATGGCGCACTCCTAATGATAGTCCACGATCTCGACAGCATGGGCATTGCCCTCCTTCCAGACGAAGCAGACGCGCCACTGATCATTGATGCGGATGCTGTATTGCCCTGCCCTGTCGCCACTCAAGACCTCCAGATGATGCGATGGCGGCAGGCGTAAATCCTCCAGCGCAACGGCAGCATCAATTCGGTCCAGACGTATCTTGGCTCGTCATTGGATGTTCTGCGGCAACTTGCGGGAGAAGCGTCCACGGAACACCTTCTCCGTTTCCCTGCACGCAAACCCCTTGATCATCCTCGAATGATAACGAGGCGGATGATGAACATCCAATGCCGACTTCGCAGTGCGGCCGGGCAAGGTCGTGTATTCTGGCGGGTGAGAGCCCCGCGCCGGTAAGGATTAGCCAACCGCCGGGAAGTGAACCTTGGGTCGGCGGGAGTAATCCCAAAGATTAAGCACAGGGGGATCGAACCAGCAGGCCGTAAGCGTAAGCTGAAGTGATTGAGCCTCGAAAGTGTCTAGATGGGAGAGGGCGACGGTTTTGCGAACCCGGAAGCC
>WFMN01000117.1 GCA_015489095.1 Mariprofundaceae bacterium
CTATTATCTGAACGGGCGACCGCCGACTACGAGGCGGCGCGCGGCAAGGTGGCCGACCTGTTCCACGCCGCCTCCCCGCGCGAGGTGATCTTCACCCGTGGCACCACCGAGGCGATCAACCTTGTCGCCGCCAGCTGGGGCGGCGACAACATCAGGGAGGGCGATGAAATCCTCCTCTCCGCCATGGAGCACCACTCCAACATTGTGCCGTGGCAACTGCTGGCGGAGCGCAGCGGCGCGGTGATCAAGGTGCTGCCGATGGATGATCGGGGCGCGCTCTGCATGGAGCAGCTCGATGGCCTGCTTAGCGAGCGCACCCGCATCGTCGGCGTGGTGCAGATGTCCAACGCGCTCGGCACCATCAACCCGATCGGCGAGATCGTCGCCAAGGCGCACGCGGTGGGCGCCAAGGTGCTGGTGGACGGTGCGCAGGCCGCCGCCCACATGCCGATCGATCTACAGGCGCTGGATATCGATTTCTACGCCACCAGCGCCCACAAGATGTACGGCCCCACCGGCATCGGCGTGCTGATCGCCAAGGAGGCGCTGCTGGAAGCGATGCCCCCCTACCAGGGCGGCGGAGACATGATCGCCACCGTCAGTTTCAGCGGAAGCAGCTACGCCGCCCTGCCGCACAAGTTCGAGGCCGGCACCCCCAATATCGCCGGCACCATCGGCTTCGGCGCCGCCATCGACTGGCTAAGGGCAACAGGCTTCGACACCATCGCCCGCATCGAACGCACGCTGCTCGCCTACGCCACCGAACGCGCGCGGCAGTTCGACGGCCTGCGCATCATCGGCAGCGCGCCGGAGAAGGCGTGCGTCCTCTCCTTTGTGCTCAAGGGGGTGCATCCCCACGATCTCGGCACCATCCTCGACAGCGAAGGTGTGGCGATCCGCGCCGGCCACCACTGCGCCATGCCGGTGATGCAGCACTTCAAGGTCCCCGCCACCGCCCGCGCCTCGTTCGCCATCTACAGCACCCGCGATGAGATCGACACCCTGTTTCACGCGCTGAATAAGGCGCAACAGATGTTCGCATAGGATTCCATTCCGCCATAAAGGCGGTACCATTCAGCGCCAGCGGTGATCAGGGGGAGTTGTTATTGACCGAGATTGACATGCAGAGCGACGCGCTTTCCGATATCCACCTGCAAGTTCGTCGCGCATGTCACGACCTCAACGCGCCGCTACGCGCCGTCCGCGGCTTCGCCGATATCCTGCAGCAGCGCGAGGCCGCCAACCTCTCCTCGCGAGGACAGCTCTACCTCCAGCGCATGGTGGCCGCCACCGGACACATGGAGCGGGTGGTGGAGGGGCTGCACCAATACGGCCGGTTGGCCACCCACCGCGTGCAGATGGAACCGGTCAAGCTACACCAATTCACCGACCATCTGCTGCGCACCCACTACCCGACACAACAGGACGCTATCCAGTGGCAGGCCGATCCCGATCTGCAGTGGAGAAGCGACCCCGCCCTGCTGCAGACCATCCTCTGCGCCCTGCTCGACAACGCCCTCCGCTTCCGCGCGCCCGACAGCTCCCCCGAGGTGGAGCTGTCGTGGCAGCAGCGGGAGCAGCAGTTGCTCCTCACCGTGCGCGACCACGGCATCGGCATCGAAGCGGCGCACCACCAGCGGATCTTCCACCTCTTCGAGCGCATGCACAACCGCGAGCAATATCCGGGAGCGGGCACCGGGCTGACGCTGGTATGGAAGGCGGTGTCGCTGCTCGGCGGCACCATCGCGCTGGAATCGGCTCCCGACCGAGGCACCACCGTCACCGTCTCCCTCCCCGCGCCATGACCACCACCATCAGGCTGCTGCGGCCGGGCGTCCGCCTGATGCAGCGGCTCCGCTTCGCCGAAAAGTTCATCCTCGTCTGCCTGCTGTTCACCATCCCGCTGGGGATGACCAGCTACTATCTGCTACACGATATCCAACGCAAAACCGCGATCATGGCGCAGCGACAGATGGGGTTGCGCTATATCGAGGCGATCAGCCCGCTGATGGAGCTGATCCCGCGCCATCGCGGCTTGATCAACGGCGTGCTGCACGGCAACCGCGCATTCAGCAACGACCTAACCGCGCTCGCGCCACGGTTGCAACAGGCGCTGACCCGCGCCGACCGCGCCAACCAGCGCTGGGGAGAAACGCTCGGTGTCCGCGATGCGTGGCGGCGGATTCGCAACCGTTGGCTTGCCCTGCGCAAGCAGAGCACCGCACTCGACGCCAACCAGAGCTGGCAACAACACACCCGATTGATTGCCGACTTTCTGCAGCTGTTGTCGCGGGTGGTGGTGGCAAGCACCCTGTTCACCACCGAGGATGCGGCGTCGCGCCATCTGATCGCGCTCAACTTTCACCACCTACCACAACTGATCGAGGCGCTGGGGCAGCTGCGCGGCATCGGTGCCGGCCTGCTCGCGGACAGGCGCATCGCGCCGCAAGAACGCCAGCAGATCCGCCTGATGCAGCAGATCGCACAGCGCAGCGCCGACGAGGTCGCCCGGCAGTGGCGCTTCTACGCGGAATACAACGCCAACGCCCGCTTAGCGGCGCAGTTCCAGCAACTGCAGGCGCTGAACCGGCGCTACCAGCGCCATATCGAGGAGTTGGGCAGCGCCGGCCGCTCGCCCCACGACTACTTCGCCCTCGGCACCCAAGCCATCTCCGCCGGTTACGCCCTGCTTCACGGCAGCAGCGCACAACTGCAAACACGGTTTGACCAGCGCGGCCGGCAACTCGCCCAACGCGCGGCGTGGGTGCGGGCGCTGTTGCTGCTGGTGCCGCTCGTCATCCTCTATCTCGTGCTGGCCTTCTTCTTCTCCACCCGCGCCACCACCCGCCAGCTTCAGTTGGTTGTCTCCCTGCTGCAACAGCGCAAGGCGCCCGCCATCACTCCGCCACCGGGACGGGATGAACTGGCGGAGATCGTCGGTCTCTTCAACCGCCTATCCCGCCAGATCATCCGCAAGCATGAAGAAGACGCGCTGATGACCGAACTGACCCACTTGGCCTTGCGCAGCCACGCCTTACCATCGTTGTGCGACCGCACCTTGGTGCTGTTGATGGGCGCCCAAGGCTGCCTCGGCGCCAGAAGCCCATCCCACATTCAACTGCTGCGCGGCAGCGGCAGCCGCTATATCGCCGCCAGCACCTACCACGATGCGGTGGTGCTCACCATCCCCGACCCTACCTCCGCCATCTATCAACTCAGCTTCGGCGACCACCCGATGATCTGCATCCCGCTGATCCATGAGCAGCAGCGGCTGGGCGAGCTGATCTTGACGGTTGACCACGCCGAGGAGGCGCTCACAAGCCGCCGCCACCTGTTGGAACATATCGCCAGCACGCTGGTGATCGCCATCATCCGCTTGCAGGCCGATGCGGCGCTCAAACAGCGGGAGCAGGCGTTGACCCGCTCCAACGAAGAGCTGGAGCGGTTCGCCTATGTCGCCTCACACGACCTGCAGGAGCCGCTGCGCAAGATCTGCTCCTTCGGCGACCGCCTGCGCAAGCGGGCCGATCTGGAGGGGCGCAACCTCGATTTCCTCAACCGCATGGTCGATGCCGCCGGCCGCATGCAGCTACTGATCCAGGATCTGCTCGCCTTCTCCCGCATCCAGGCCACCACCCGCCCCTTTACCCCCGTCGATCTGCAGCAGGTTGCCAGACAGGCGGTGGACAACCTCATGGTCGCCATCCAAGAGTGCGACGCGGTGGTGGAGATCGGCACGCTGCCCACCATCGACGGCGACCCGGTGCAGCTGGAGCAGCTGTTGCAGAACCTGATCGGCAACGCCATCAAGTACCGCCGCCCCGACACCCCTCCCCGCGTCCGGCTGCAACTGGTTCAGCGCGATTCCCTTGCAAGCGGCGAGGAACTGCTCCATTTCGTCTGCCGCGATAACGGCATCGGTTTCGAGCAGAAATACGCCGATCAGATCTTTGAGGCGTTCAAACGCTTGCATGGACGCAAAGAGTATTCAGGCTCCGGCATCGGGCTGGCGCTCTGCCGCCGCATCGTCGAGCGCCACGGCGGCACCATTCACGCCACCAGCACCCCCAGCGAAGGCACCTGCATCCACTTTTCGCTGCAGGCGAAACAGCACAAGGAATGACGACTTCGCAAAAAGTCGTCATCGCGGCCACGGATGGGTTCGGGGAAGGATTCCCCTCCTACGGACCGTAGGAGCGGTTTCCAACCGCGAATCGCCACGGATCGGCGGGTTCGGGGAAGGGATTCCCCTCCTACAGACCGTAGGAGCGGTTTCCAACCGCGAATCGCCACGGACGGATTTTTTGCGAGAAGATCAAGGAGTAGAACCATGACAAGACACGAAGGCATTACCATTCTGATGGCCGATGACGACCCCGATGACCGTCTGCTGATGGAAGATGCGATGGAGGAGGCGCATGTCGCCAACAAGTTCGACTTTGTCGAGGATGGCGAACAGTTGATGGACTACCTCCATCGCCGCGGCGACTACGCCGATCTGGCCGATGAACCGTTGCCGGGGTTGATCCTGCTCGATCTCAACATGCCCAAGAAGGATGGACGAGAGGCGCTTAAAGAGATCAAGGGAGATCCAAACCTACGCCGCATCCCAATCATCATCCTCACCACCTCCAAGGCGGAGGAGGATATCCTGCGTAGCTACGACCTCGGCGCCAACTCCTTCATCTCCAAGCCGGTCACCTTCGACAAGCTGGTGGAGATCGTACGCCAGCTCTCCAACTACTGGTTCACCATCGCCCGCCTGCCCGAATAACGATGATCGAGCCCGCCCCTTCCCACATCCTCCTGCTGGACGACAGCGACGACGACGCCCTGCTGATCCGGGAGCTGCTGCACGCCAATTACGGCGAGGATCTTGCCATCGACCACGCCAAGTACGCCGCGGAGGCGACCGCGCTGGCCGATGCCCACCGCTACAGCCTCTACCTGATCGACTACATGCTGGCCGAGCCCCCCACCGGCGCGGAGTGGATCGCCGAACGGAGCAAAGCCCATCCGCTGCCGCCGGTCATCATGCTCACCGGCCTGCCGGATGCCAAGGAGATCGAGGCCATCGCCAGCAAGCTGCCCGCCGTCTCCTACTTCATCACCAAGGATCGCATGGGAGATGGCCACCTGACCAGAGCGATCGCATCGGCGATCACCAACCGCAGCCAACCCGCCTCCACCATCCCCACCATCCTGATCGCCGATGACGATGCCGATGATGTGCTGCTGATGGAAGATGCGTTGCTGGAGCTCAACCGCCCGTTCCGCCTCGACAGCGTCGGCGACGGTGTCGAGCTGATGGAATACCTGCAAACCCGCCCCCATCCGGGGTTGATTCTGCTCGATCTCAACATGCCACGCATGGACGGGCGTCAGGTGCTGGACGCGCTACGCAACGACCCGCAGCTCAAACGGATCCCGGTGGTGGTGATGTCCACATCCACCGCCGATATCGATATCAACAACGGCTACGATAGGGGCGCCAACTCCTATGTCTGCAAGCCCTCCTCGTTTGACGCGCTGGTCACCATGATGGAGGAGATCACCGACTACTGGTTCGAACTGGTCGTCTCTCCGACCGCCGGCCGATGAGCGCCGCCGTCCAACAGATTCTGCTGCTCGACGACAACGCCGACGATGCGCTGCTGTTTGGGGCGATGCTCGACCGCGAGCTGGGAGCGAAGGTACAACTCCACTGCTGCACAACCACAACCGAGGCGAACCAGCTGCTCGCCGATGACCGGATCGATCTCTGCCTTGTCGATTACAACCTAGGCAGGGGCGGCAACGGACTGGAGTGGGCGCAGCAGTGCTACCGCCAACACGGGGTGATGGGGCCGGCGTTGATCATGCTGACCGGAGAGCCCGACACCGCCTCGGTCGATGCCCAGGCGGGCGATGACGACAGCGGCATCGCCGACTTTCTGCTCAAACAGGAGATCACCGCGCCGGTGCTGGAGCGGGCGATCCGTTACGCCGGCAAACAGCAACGGCTGCTGCGCACCATGAAGCTGCGCGAGATGCGCGCCCGTATCTTTTTCGACTACAGCCGCGAGGGCATCGCCATTCTGGACGATCACGGCCGCATCACCCAGGCCAACCGCGCCGCCGAAACGCTGTTTGACTACGCCCACGACACCATGATCGGCCTCTTTCTATCGCAACTGGTGCCGGCGTTCAGCATGAAGCTGTTTCGCCCGATGGGAACCGATGCCCGCCCGATCATCAGCGGTCAAAGCATCCATCAGGTATCGTGCTTCACCCACGGCGGCAAGAAACTGGCACTGGAGATGTCGTTGGGGATTGTCTATTCCGAAAACGACAGCTTCTATACCGCCAGCTTTCTCGATATCAGCCACCACATCAACAAGATCGAAGGGATGCAACTGGCGGCCAGCACCGATGATCTCACCGGACTGCTCAACCGGCGCTATTTCCGCCAACGGGCGGAACAGGAACTGCGCCGTAGCAAGCGCCACCGCACCCCGGTCTCGATGATGATGATCGATATCGACCACTTCAAGGTGGTCAACGACACCTACGGACACCCCGTCGGCGATATCGCGTTGCAGAAGGTGGCCAAGCAGCTCCGGCAGCACCTGCGCGAACATGACCTGCTCTGCCGCTGGGGTGGCGAGGAGTTTCTCGCCCTGATGCCGGAGAGCAACCTCAACGCCGCCCTGATGATGGGGGAGCGCATCCGCACCGATATCGAGGCGCTGGAGATCAAGGAGATCCCCGAGGGGCTGACCATCAGCATCGGCATCGCCGAGGCCGATGCCGAGCAGCCGCTCAAACAGGGGATCAAGCATGCCGACAAGGCGCTCTACTTCGCCAAGCAGCAGGGGCGCAACCGTGTCTGCTGCTATACCGGGAAATAGGTCATCATCGCGGCTATGCGCGGGGTCGGGGAAAGGATTCCCCTCCTACAGGCTGTAGGAGCGGTTTCCAACCGCGAATTGCCACGGACGGACTTGTTGCGATCTGCTCAGTAATGGAGATCGACCGTTACCAGCCGCTCTACCCGCTACAGCGCTTCGCCGACGGCGTTGCGGAGGTGGCGCTGGATCGCCGCACCAACCACCGGATCCTGCTTGTCTCCACCGACCTTGCCGCGCTTACCCCCGAGCAGTGGGAAGCGCGCCGGCAGGGGCTTGCTCGACTGCGCGGCCTGCGCCATCCGGCGATCCCCACCCGGCTCGACTTTGATCGAATCGACACCACCGAGTGGCGCAGCCACGCCATCGGCGACGACCCGCAACCGCTCTCCCGCGTCACCACCGACCATCGGCTTGACAGCAAAC
>WFMN01000118.1 GCA_015489095.1 Mariprofundaceae bacterium
GACCATCTGGTGCTGAGCCACCCGGCTTTTGCCGGCAAACGCAGGGGAAACCACCTCGACCTCGAAGTGATCGTCGCCGGAGAAACAGCGTACCGACACCTGCGCGTCGGCAATGGCGGCGGTGATCAGGTCGGATATCTGTTGGCTGTCGATCTTCATCAGGCGAAGCATACCAGATGCCATCGCATAAAGTCCATCTGTGGATCTTTTGACGACTTCGCGAGAAGTCGGCATTGCGGCCACGGACGGCCGCGCAAATCAATGGCTTGCGCAGCAAGGTGTTGATTTGTAAGGAAGGTGAAAATCGCATTTTTCGCCTTCCGTCAAGCAAAAAGTCCACGGATGGACTTTTTGCGATGGAATCATTTTCTGCTTGACGACTTCGCGGGAAGTCGGCATTGCGGTCACGGATCGGTTCGGGGAAAGGATTCCCCTCCTACGAGCTGTAGGAGCGGCTTCCAACCGCGAATTGCCATGGACGGGCTTGTTGCAAGCGACGGTATCAGTACCGCAAGCCGTGCACGGGGGGCAGCGAGTCGCCTTCCTGCGATAGAAGCCGCCGGAATCGCGCCCACCGCCACGCGCTACCCGGATCCCATTTGCGGCCGGGGGCGATATCCTGATGGCCGGTAATGGCATCGGGGGCGATCGCGGGGAACGCGCCCATGATGGCGTGACACAGGGCGGCGCAGGCAAGGTATTGCGCTGCGGTGAAGGGGGTGGATTCATCGCCGATCAGCTCGATTCCGATGGAAAAGTCATTGCAGGCCGACCTCCCCCGCCAGCAGGAAACACCGGCGTGCCAAGCGCGTTGCATCAGCGGTACAAACTGCAGCACGGCGCCTTTGCGGTCGATCAGCAGGTGGGAGGAGACACGCAAGCCCGCCAAGTCGGCCAAGCGGCTGTCGCAGGTGCAATCCAGCGTGCCCAGAAAGAGCTCACGCACCCGATCGACGGCGAACTCCCCCGGCGGCAGGGAGATGGCGTGCAACACGATCAGTTCGGGCTCCACCCCCTCCGGTCGCGCGTCGTGGTGGGGGGAGGGGTGGAGCGTCACCTCAATCGCCGCGGCAGATCACCTCGATCAGTTCGGCCACGGTGGGGATATGGCCGTTGGCGTAGAGTGGGTCGGTGGCGAAGCGGTAGCCGGCGTGACCGGAGAACATCAGGTTCTGATCGGGGTCGCCGCCATGCACGATATTCTGTAGCGTCAGTTGGATACAGAAGCTGCGCGGATCGGCCTTGTGGCCGGTGGTGCCGCGTGCGTTGCAGGCCCAATTGCTGAACTTGCACTGCGACAGGCATCCCATGCAATCGAGCTGATCCTTGCGGATCTGCTGCGCCCGCTCCGGGGTGACGAAAATCAGGGTGGAATCGGGGGTGGTCAGGGCCTTGGTGAACCCCTCGCGCTCCCACTCGGCGATGCGTTCGGCATCGTGGGCGGTGACATAAACGGTGCGGTTGCGCACCCCGAAGACAAACGGGGTCTCAAGATCGCCCGCCGGGTGATCGACGAAGGAGACCTCGTGTTGCGCCCGCTGTTCCAGTTCGCGCAGGAAGCTGTTTCTCACCGCCGAGGAGTAGAACCCCGTCGGCGAGAAGCGGTTCAGCGCGATGTCTCCCTCTTTCAGGGTGAGCAGCCTCTGCTTCCAGCGCTCGGGAATCGGGCTCTCCTGCGTCAGCAGCGGGCGGGTTCCGAACTGGAAGGCGATCGGGCCGAGCTCCGGGTTGTCGATCCAGTCACTCCACTCCCGCAGCGCCCACACCCCGCCGGCCATCACAATCGGCACCTGTTTCAGGCCGAATTCGTTCATCGTTTTGCGCAGCAGCGCCACCCGTGCGTAGGGGGGCTCCGGCTGCAGCGGATCCTCGGAGTTGGAGAGGCCGTTGTGGCCGCCGGCTAGCCAAGGATCCTCGTACACCACGCCGCCCAGCCACTCCGGCACCTTGCGGTAGGAGCGCAGCCACAGCGCGCGAAAGGCGCGGGCGGAGGAGATGATCGGGTAGTAGTAGGCGCCGTATTCGGCCGCCAACGGCGCCAGTTTGAACGGCATGCCGGCACCGCAGGTTACCCCGTGGATCAGGCCGCGTGCCCCCTCGAAGACGCCGCGCAGCACCCGTTCGGAGGCGGCCATCTCCCACAACACATTCATGTGGATGCGGCCGTTGCCTCCCGCCACATCGTGGGCGATCTTGGCCTGGCTGATGCCGCCGGCGATGGAGTATTCGATCAGCTCCTCGTGGCGCGCCATGCGGCTGTTTCCGTGGTAAACCAATGGGATATATTCGCCGTTCTCGTCGAGCCGATCGGCGTTGACAGCGGAAAAGGTGCCAACCCCGCCCGCCTTGGCCCAAGCGCCGGAGGAGAGGCCGCTGGAGGCGGCAACACCCTTGCCGCCCTCCACCAGCGGCAACACCTCACGGCCGGAGATCGTCAGCGATGGCAGATGAAAACGCATGGTGGATGGTTCCAATGGCAGACAATAATTTGAGCGTGCACGATTCCTCCCGTTCACAATCTAAGCGCTGCGGCATCTTTCAGCCCATGTTGAAACTGTTCAGGTCGCCCGTGGTTTGTTCGATAGCAAGGCGAACACGCGCAGTGTGCTATTCGCACATGAGCATGTTCAACGCAGCTATCGGGCAAAGCATGGGATGAGCTGAATAGTTTACGCGCTGCGAGGCTAGAAACAGGTGGCGAAAACGGCAACCTGATCGTTAGCGCAGGGTTTGCGGCCGGCGTCCACGCAGCGAGATCAGCGCGGACGGGATGCCGCTTCCCGGTGTGCCCGGCAGGGCGATGAAGTGGCGCCAACGGCGGCGCTGTCGGCGCGTTGGAAACCGCGGTTCATCTCCGGCGCGGTTGAGGCTCGAGGAGTAGAGCGCGCCTCCACACCGCCGCAGAAGCCGTTTGGTGGCGTCATCATCCACCATGCGCAGGGCGATGGCGCCGCGCTCCACCGCCGCCACGGGTGCCCTGCGGGAGGCGGAGAGCAGCAGGGTGGTCTCTCCCGGCCAGCGGCGGCGCATCCATTGGCGTGCCTGACGGCTGCGCCAAGCGATCCACCGCCGTACCCGGACGCGGGAGGCAAGATCTGGGGAGATCAGCAGCAGAAAGGGAGACGGCCGCCGCTTGAAACGCTGCAGCCGCGCCACCGCCAGTGGTTGATCGGGCAGGGCGGCGACCCCCGGCAGGGTGGCGGTGTGGTGCGCCAGCAGCAGACCGCGCCGCAACTGCCGCGCCACCTGTTGATAGCGGATGCGGCTAGGAGGCAAGCACCGCGTCCGCCGCAGCCTTGCGGGCTGCGCGCAGCTGGTCGGCGATCCGGTCGTCATGGAGCGCGAGGATCTGCAACGCCAGTAGGGCGGCGTTTTTGGCGCCGTCGATCGCCACCGTCGCCACCGGCATTCCGGGCGGCATCATCACCGTGGAGTAGAGGGCATCGGTGCCGCGCAACGCGCCGGAAGCGATCGGCACCCCGATCACCGGCTTGGTGGTATGGGCGGCCACCACCCCGGCCAGATGGGCGGCCATGCCCGCGGCGCAGATGAAGACCTGACAACCGCCAGCTTCCGCCTCGGTGACCGCGGCCACCGTGTCGGCGGGGGTGCGGTGGGCGGAACGGATCTTGCAGTCGTAATCGACACCGAAGGCCGCCAGCTCCTGCTCCGCCTTCGCCATCACCGCGCGATCGCTGGCGCTTCCTATCAAAATCAACACCTGCATATTACTCCTCCCATCGCAACAAGTCCATCCGTGGCAATTCGCGGTTGGAAACCGCTCCTACAGCCTGTGAGGCGGGGAATCCTTTCCCCGAATTCATCCATGGACGCGATGCCAACTTCTTGCGAAATCTTCATTATTGCTCCTCGCGGGCGATTGCCCGCCATCCGATATCGTGGCGGAACACCCCGCCCGGCCATTTCAGGTGGGTTAGGGCGGCGTAGGC
>WFMN01000119.1 GCA_015489095.1 Mariprofundaceae bacterium
AGGTCAACTGGTGCGACCCGTGCCACACCGTCCTCGCCAATGAGCAGGTGGTCGATGGTTGCTGCTGGCGTTGCGACACCCCGGTGGTGCGCAAAAGCCTCCGCCAGTGGTTCATCCGCATCACCGACTACGCCGATGAGCTGCTCGCCGGCCTCGACCACCTCCCCGGCTGGCCGGAGCGGGTGCGCGGCATGCAGAAAAACTGGATCGGCCAGAGCCACGGCACGCTGGCGCGCTTCGCCATTGAAGGGCGTGACGATGCACTGGAGATCTACACCACCCGCCCCGACACCCTGATGGGTGTCACCTACATGGCGGTGGCGGCGGGTCATCCGCTGGCGCGGGAGGCGGCGCGGAACAACCCGCAACTGGCGGCTTTCCTTGAGGAATGCGCCGCCATCTCCACCAAGGAGGCCGATATCGCTGTCATGGAGAAGAAAGGGATGCCGCTCGGCATCCACGCCATCCACCCCATCAGCGGCGAGGCGGTGCCGATCTGGGTGGCCAACTTCGTGTTGATGGGCTACGGCACCGGTGCGGTGATGAGCGTGCCGGCGCACGACGACCGTGACCACGCCTTCGCCAAGCAGTACGGGCTGGCGATCAAGCAGGTGATCGCCCCCGCCGACGGCAGCGCGTGGGATGTCGAGAAAGAGGCGTTCACCGACCACGGCGTGCTGATCAACTCCGGCGCGTTCGACGGCATGGCATCGGCACAGGCCAAGCAGGCGATCACCGACCATCTACAGCAGATCGGCAAGGGGGAAAGCCAGACCCACTACCGGCTGCGCGACTGGCTGGTCTCCCGCCAGCGCTACTGGGGGGCGCCGATTCCGGTGATCCACTGCGCGGATTGCGGCGCCGTGGCGGTGCCGGAGGCCGATCTTCCGGTGGTGCTGCCCACCGACCTCAAACCGACCGGCGGCGCCAGCCCGCTCGCCTCCTGCGATGATTTTGTTCACACCACCTGCCCGCAGTGCGGCAAGGCGGCCAAGCGCGAAACCGACACCTTCGACACCTTCATGGAGTCGTCGTGGTACCAGCACCGCTACACCAGCCCGCGCTGCGAGCAGGGCATGGTGGATGCCGATCAAGTCGCCCGCTGGCTCCCCGCCGATCAGTATATCGGCGGCATCGAACACGCGGTGTTGCACCTGCTCTACGCCCGCTTCTACCACCGGCTGATGCGCGACTTACGCCTGTTCGACGCCGAGGCGGTGGGCGATGAGCCGTTCCAGAACCTGCTCACCCAGGGGATGGTACTCAAAGATGGCGCCAAAATGAGCAAATCCAAGGGAAACACAGTCGATCCGCAGGCGATTATCGACCGCTTCGGCGCCGACACCGCGCGCCTCTTCACCCTCTTCGCCGCCCCGCCGGAGAAGGATCTGGAGTGGAACGATGCCGCGGTTGAAGGGGCTGAGCGGTTCCTCAAACGGGTGTTCCGCCTGATCCAGCGCACGGTTGCCGCCGAGGCTGAAACAACCGGCGGCGACACCGATGCCATCAAGCGGCTGCGGCAGGTGATTCACACCACCATCGCCCGCGTCGATCACGCCTTCGCCCACGGTTTCGCCTTCAATGTCGCCATCGCCGCACTGATGGAGCTGACCAACGCCCTCACCGCCTTTGTCGCCCGCACCACGGAGGAGATCGCGGCGCTGCGCGAGGGGAGCGAAGTGCTAACAAGGCTGCTGATTCCCTTTGCTCCCCACCTAGCGTGCGAATGCGGGCAGATGCTGGGGTTGCGGAACATCACCACCAGCGGCTGGCCGCAGGTTGATGCCGCCGCATTGGAGCGTGACCAGATCACGCTGGTGGTACAGATCGGCGGCAAAAAACGGGGGGAGATCACCGTTGCCAAGGATGCCGACCGTGATGCCGCGCTGGCGGCGGTGGAGCGCGATGACAAGCTCAGCCAGTGGCTGGCGGGCAAGCGCATCGTCAAGGTCATCCTAGTGCCGGGAAGGCTGCTCAACTTGGTCGTTGCGCCCGCGCAATGACAGACGACTTCGCAAAAAGTCATCATCGCGGCTATGGACGGGTTCGGGGAAAGGATTCCCCTCCTACAGGCTGTAGGAGCGGTTTCCAACCGCGAATTGCCACGGACAGACTTTTTGCGATGAGATCATGACAAATTAGAAGCCGTTTGGTAGGCTCCGGCTCATGGTCAAGCTGAAAAGCAGGGAGGAGATCGCGCAGATGCGCCCGGCGTGCATCGCCGCGGCGGCAACGCTCAACATGGTGGAGCAGCACATCCGCCCCGGCATCACCACCGATGCGATCAACGATCTCGTCCACGAAGACACCCTGCGGCGCGGCGGCATCCCGGCGCCGTTGAACTACCACGGCTTCCCCAAATCGGTCTGCACCTCGGTCAACCATGTCGTCTGCCACGGCATCCCCGGCGACCGCAAACTACGCGATGGCGATATCGTCAATGTCGATGTCACCACCATTATCGACGGTTGGCATGGCGACACCAGCCGCACCTTTGTTGTCGGCACCCCGCGCGCCAAGGCGAGCAAGATCGTGCGTGTCGCCGCCCGCGCGCTGGAGATCGGCATCGCGGCCGCCAAGCCCGGCGCGACCTTAGGCGACATCGGCTTTGCCATTCAACAGTACGCCGAGGGCGAGGGGTGCTCGGTGGTGCGCGAATATTGCGGCCACGGCATTGGGCGCAACTTCCACGAAGAGCCGCAGGTGCTGCACTACGGCAAACCGGGCAGCGGCATCACCCTCGAACCCGGGCTGGTGTTCACCATCGAACCGATGATCAATCTCGGCAAGGCGGCGATCAAGCTGCTGAAGGATGGCTGGACGGTGGTAACTCGGGACAAGTCGCTCTCCGCCCAGTTTGAACACACGCTGGCGATCACCGAAACCGGTGTCGAGGTGCTGACCCGTGTGGAGGCGGAGTAACCGATGATTCCCGGCCGTTGTCTGCGCATCTACATCACCGAGTCCGATCGCATCGACGGCAAGCCGGCGCTGGAAGCGATTATCGACCTCTGCAAGGAGGCGAATCTGCACGGGGTTTCGGTGGTGCGCTGTATCGAGGGGATGGGGCGACACGGGGTACACACCGCCTCCTTTGTCAGTCTCACCAACGCGCTACCGCTGATGATCGAGATCATGGACAGTGTGGAACGCATCGAACAGGCCATCTCCATCCTACGCCCCCATCTCAACGGCCGGCTGGCGGTCACCTGGCCGGTGGAGATGCTCCGCACCGACGAGAAGGACGCCGATCATGATTGAGCAGATCGCAAAATGTCCGTCCATGGACTTCGCGGTTGGGAAACCGCTCCTACAGGCTGTAGGAGGGGAATCCTTTCCCCGAACCCGTGCGTGGCCGCGATGCCGACTTTTTGCGAGGTCGTCATGATTGAGCACCTGCGCAAAGTCCCGCTGTTCTCCGGGTTGAGCGACGAAAACCTGCTCTCCATCGCCAACTTGGGTCATATCGACGCCGTTCCGCCCAACACCATGGTGCTACAAGAGGGAGACCCCGGCCGATCGCTGTTCGTCGTCCTCGAAGGCGAGGTGAAAATCTGTTACTATGCCCCCGATGGACGCGAGGTGATTCTCAGCATGCTGGAGGAGGGGCAGTTTTTCGGGGAGATGGCGCTGTTGGCCTGCCAGAGTCGTTCCGCCACTGTGATCACCACTAAAACCAG
This sequence comes from Mariprofundaceae bacterium, assembly GCA_015489095.1. Taxonomy (GTDB): domain Bacteria; phylum Pseudomonadota; class Zetaproteobacteria; order Mariprofundales; family J009; genus S009-29. The sequence continues at coordinate 3,681 of WFMN01000119.1, forward strand.
CCGCCTAGCACAGATCCGCTGCCAAGATTTCAAGGAGTTGCTGCGACAACATCCCGATATTGCCGTCAGCATGTTGTCGGAGGTGACCGAGCGGTTGCGCCGCACCAGCCTGCTGCTGGAGCGGCTAAGCACCATGAATGTGCCGGGCAGACTCTACATGTTGATCTTGGACCAATGCCTGCACACCAACACGCTCCTGCACTCGCAAACCAGCGAGGCGTTCCCGGTGATCGAACTCCCCATCCATCAGGTGCTGGCCGACCAGATCGCCACCAGCCGGGAGACGGTCAGCCGGGCGTTGAGCGGACTGAAAAAGAACGGGATTCTCGAACCCATCGCCGGAAAAAACAACTTCTTCAAGGTTGATGTGCGCGCGCTGGAGACATTGACCCAGACCATGACCTAACCCCAACAAGCGATGCGAGTCAACGGATGCGACTACCGCACGGTGTGGATGGAGGGGAGCACCGTCCACATGATTGAGCAGAACCTGCTCCCGTTCGATTTTTCGATCGTGGAGCTGCCCGATCACGCCGCCACCGCCCGCGCCATCGCAGAGATGACCGTGCGCGGCGCCGGCGCCATCGGTGCCGCCGCCGGCTTTGCCATGGCGCAGGGGTTCATCGAACAGAAGGAGAGTGCATCGCTTCCCCATGCGGCCAAGGCCGCCATCCTCGCCACCCGCCCCACGGCGCAAAACCTCTTTTACGCTGTGGAACGGGTCTGGAAAGCGGGCTGCGAAGGGGGGGCGGATGGCGCCGTCGCCGAGGCGCGCGCCATCGCCGATGCCGACGCCGAGGCCAGTTGCCGCATCGGGAAGTTCGGCAGCAAGCTGATTGGCAACCGCGCCAACATCCTCACCCACTGCAATGCCGGCTGGCTGGCGTTTGTCGATTTCGGCACCGCCCTCTCGCCCATCTACCATGCCCATCGCGATGGTAAATCGCCGCATGTGTGGGTGGACGAAACCCGCCCCCGTGGTCAGGGCGCGCGCTTGACCGCGTGGGAACTGACCCAGGCGGGCATCCCCCATGATATCATCGCCGACAACGCCGCCGCCCACTTCATGGCGCGCGGCGAGGTGGATATCGTCATCGTCGGTGCCGACCGCATCGCTGCCAACGGCGACACCGCCAACAAGATCGGCACCTTGGAGAAGGCGATCTGCGCCAACCATTTCGGCATCCCGTTCTACATTGCCGCCCCCATCGCCACCATCGACGCCGCCTGCCCCGATGGCAACGCCATCCCCATCGAAGCGCGCAGCAGCGATGAGGTGCTGTGGCAACAGGGGGTGGATGCCGAGGGGAAGCGCCACACCATCCGGGTCGCCAGCCCCGGCGCGTCGGCGCGCAACCCAGCCTTTGATGTGACCCCGGCCGCGCTGATCAGCGGCATCATCACCGAGCAGGGCATCATCGATGCCGCAAGTGCCGGTGCAATCGCAACCAATCACAAGGAATAGAAAAACCATGACCACTCCCAGCTATGCGCTGCTCAGCGTATCCGACAAAACCGGCATCGAGGGCTTCGCCCGCGGCCTGACCGAGCGCGGCATCCGCCTGCTCTCCACCGGCGGCACCGCCCGCCTGCTGCGCGATGCCGGCATCGCGGTACAGGAGGTGGCCGATTACACCGGCTTCCCCGAAATGATGGATGGACGGGTCAAAACCCTCAATCCCAAGGTGCATGGGGGCATTCTGGCGCGGCGCGACCATGCCGGGGATATCGCCTCGATGAAGGAACACGCCATCGCCGACATCGCGCTGGTCTGCGTCAACCTCTACCCGTTCCAGCAGACCGTGGCCAACCCTGACTGCACCATCAGCGACGCCATCGAAAACATCGATATCGGCGGCCCGTGCATGGTGCGGGCGGCGGCCAAGAACCACCGCTTCGTCACCGTGGTGGTCGATCCCGGCGATTACGACGCCATTCTACGGGCGATGGACGACGGCACGCTGGATGAGCCGCGCCGCCGCGCGCTGGCAGTCAAGGCGTTTGCCCACACCGCCCACTACGACGGCGCCATCGCCAACCACTTCTCCGCCCTCAACAATGATGGCTCCACCCGCAAGTTCCCCGACATCCTCACCCGCCAGTTTATCAACACCGGCTATGCGCTGCGCTACGGCGAGAACCCGCATCAGGCGGCTGCCTTCTACGCCGACCCCGATGATCAGGGGCTGTCATTGGCCGACTGCGAACTACTGCAGGGCAAGGCGATCTCCTACAACAACATCGCCGATGCCGACGCCGCCTTCGCGCTGGTGCGCGACCTTGATGAGGGCGCGGTGGTGATCGTCAAACACGTCAACCCCTGCGGGGTGGCGGTGGGCAGCGATCAGGCCGCCACCTACGAACGGGCGCGGGCGGCCGATTCGGTGTCGGCGTTCGGCGGCATCGCCGCCTTCAACCGCCCGCTCACCGGCGC